>CAZKRQ010000126.1:0-1212 GCA_964555125.1 uncultured Oscillospiraceae bacterium | reverse complement strand
AGGGTCGATTTGCCCGACCCGTTTTTGCCAATCAGCGCGTGAATCCTTCCGCTGTCAAAGTTCACTGTGACACGGTCGAGCGCCAATGTTCCCGGATATTGTTTTGAAATGTCTTGCGTCTCAAGAACGCTCATACTGTCCTCCGTGATCCCTTTTGTTTTTGCGGCAGGGGCCCTGTTGTCCCGGCCCCTGCCGCCTGTGGATTCCTGTTGTGAGAAAGAACCGCCGGTCAGCCCTTTGTGCCGTTCAACAGCTCTTCATACGCGTCGATTGCCGCGTCGTCGCCGCGTTTCAGCAGCGTGCCGGGAAGAAGGGTGTCTTCGCCCGTCGGGGTGTATTCGCCCTTGATGTACTTGATCAGCGCTTCCATCGTCTGATAGCCCATGCCGTAGGCGTCCTGCGCCGTGACGGCCTGCAGGATGTTGTCGTCGGAGCGCAGCATCTCGATCTGCTGTTCGCCGCCGTCGATGCCGAACACCGCGATCTGGCCCGCCTTGCCCGCGTTCTTGACCGCCATGACGGTGCCCACGGTGCCGCCGTCGTTGCAGGCGAAGATGACGTCGAGATCGGGGTTGGCCGTGATCATGTCGCCTGCGGCCTGAATCGCCATATCCTGCACCCACGCCTCGGCCTCGGCGACGATCTCAGCCTCGGGGTTGACCGCGAGAACCTCCTCGACAAAGCCGTTCATGCGCTCGGTCGCGGGCTCGGAATACTGGCTCTTGAAGGTGATGATGCCGATCTTGGCCTGGCCGCCGAGCTCATTCTTGATATACTCCGCCGCCGCTTTGCCGGAGGGACGGCCCAGATCCGCGTGCGCGGTGGTGACGCAGGCGACGATGAAGTCCTTATAGGTGTCGTTCATCGCGGAATTCAGCAGGGAGATGGGGATTTGATAGTTGTCGTGAACCTGCTTGATCGCCTCGACCGAGGTCGTTTCGCTCGCGGGCATGATGGCGATGCCGTCGACCTTCTGGTTTGCGTAGGTGTTCAGCAGCTCGATCTCCTTCGCGGGGTCGCCGCCGCTGATCGCGTGCAGGAAGGTGACGCCATAGTCCTTGCAGGCGGCCTCATAGCCCAGCGCGCACCAGGAGGAGAATTGATCTTCCTGCAGGTTGATGCCCGCGACCACGATTTCATCGTCGCCGTCGGACGGTTTGTCGCCGTTGCCCTCCGGGGCGGGCGAGCCGCTGCACGCTGTGAAGGCCAGCG
>CAZKRQ010000125.1:0-6246 GCA_964555125.1 uncultured Oscillospiraceae bacterium | reverse complement strand
AACAAAAATCCATATGCTCAGCGAAACATTGAAACAGCCGGATATAAAAGGAGACGATAGAATGAACAGGGTCGTAAAAAGGATTTTGGCGTTTTGGGTGTGCCTGATCGCGGCAACGATGCTTTTTGCCGGATGCGCGGCGAAGCCGGAGCCGGAAGAGCAGCCGGAACAAAGCCAGATCGAGGATTCGTCCGGGGAGAACACGGAGCCGGAAAAGCAGCCTGAAAAAGAGCCTGAAAAGCAGCCGGAGGCAGCGCCGGAGCCGGAAAAAGAGACGGAATACGGCAGCGGCAGGTGGATCATCACCGCGCAGGGCGGCCCGGACAATCAATATGACGAGCTGGAATTCGTGGACGGAGAGCTGTTGTATCACACGCTTGAATCGGACGAGGGAAAGGGGACCTTTGGCGTGGGATCCCCGATTGAAAACTCGCGCTATTATGGGATGACGGTCGAGGAGATCGTCGAGCAGCTGGAGGCGGACGGGCGCGAGGTCGCGGTGGCCGCGGGCTAAGGACTGAAAAATTTTTTGTATTTTTTCAATCGGTACGAAAAGTACGGGTTGACGGCGCTACAATGATAGCGTGGAAAATGAACGCCACAAACAAAACGGCGGCGAAGCGGGAAGATATAAACGGGACTCGGAACGGCCCGCTTATTTCTCGCCTCGCCGGCACAGGAAGCCCCCGACGGCAATGTGCCGCGCGGGGGCTTTGCCATGCCCAAAAAAAGAAAGGAGAGGTATCAATTGTCAGAACAAGCAAAGAAGGCCGAAGCGGCGCTGCGCACGATGGCGTCGGCCCGATTTGAGCCGAGCCGGATCGACGGGGAAGAGCGCTATCGCATTGACCTCGGGGGAGAGACGCGCGCGTTCACGGTAGAGGAGCTCATCGAAATTGCCGAGGCGTGCGCGGCGGGAAAATCGTGGGACGAGCTCGAAATACGGGGGGAGCCGGCCGGGACGAAAGAAGAGCCGGAGCCTGAAGCGGAACAGGCAGGGAGCGCGCCGGAGCCCGCGCCGGGCGGGGAGCCGGCGGAGCCGAACCGCGCGGCTGAGGAGTCCGGCAGGGCGGCGCTGCTCAATGAAGAGGAGCGCGCGGCGGCGATCCGCAATTTTGAGAAGTTCACGAAAAAATTCCCCGACGTGCTCGACCTGCCCGTCGAGGTGGTGGAGGCCGTGCGCGGCGGAGACGGGCTGCTGGACGCCTACCTCACGCACGAAAACACCGCGCTGAAGTCAAAGGTCGCCGCGCTTGAAAAAAACGAGAGCAATGCGCGCCGCGCGGCAGGCAGCGCACGCGGCGAGGCGGGGGACGACGAGGATACCGCCGAGCTGATGGCGATCTTTGATTCGATATTCCGCTAAAGCCGGGGGCTTTGCGAGGAAAGAAGCGCGGGAGAACAGCCCCTTGGGAGAGCCGGCAGGCGGGCTGAGACTGGGGCGGACGGAGAAGGACGGTGAAAAGAGGTGCGGGCCTGCTTGAAGATAGGAAACGGGATAGATCGGGGGCTGCGCAGAGGAACCCTGGCAAAAACACGCGGGACGCCGCGCGCAGCAGTTGAAAGCATGTCGCAATCAGGTGAAGAGAGGTTTTTTTACAAAATGAAAAAACGAATGGGGTATTGGAAGGATGGAAGAGGGCAAGGCGCCTGCGACGGCGCGGCGCGGGTTTTTAGAAATACAAAAAATAACACAGAAAAGAAAGGGAAAAAAGAATGATTCATTTTGGAGAGACTTTTGCAAAAACGATTCAGCCGTACTTTGTCAATGAATCGGTCGTGACCAACCGCCTTTCGGGGGAATATGAGTTTTCGGGCGCGAAAACGGTCAAGGTGCTCACCCCGTTGACGATCCCGATGACCGATTATGTCGCCGAGGGCGCAAACCGCTACGGCGACCCGGTGGAGATGCAGGACATTGTGCAGGAAATGACGCTGACACAGGACAAGGCGTTCAGCCTGACGATTGATAAGGGCAACTATGACGATCAGGCGTTTTTAAAGAACGCGGCGAAAATGGTCGGCATTCAGATGGCCGAGCGAGCGGTGCCGCTGATGGACACGTATATTCTCTCTCGCCTTGCGGCGGGAGCGGGAAAAATCGCGGCGCAGACCACGGCGTTGAGCAAGAGCAATATTTGCAGCGCGATCAGCGAGGGAACCGAGGTTCTCGACGACGCGGAGGTGCCGCAGGCCGACCGCACGCTCTTCGTGAGCGCGGCGGTCTACCGGATGCTCAAGCATTCGGACGAATTCCTCGCCGTGGAACAGCTCGGCGCGCAGGCCCTGCGCAGCGGGATTATCGGGCGGTATGACAACATGGACGTGGTGAAGGTGCCGAAGAAGCGTCTGCCCGCCTATCTCAACTTTATGATCGTGCATAAGCGCTCAGCGGTCGCGCCGGTCAAGATCAGCCAGACCAATATGCACAACGACCCGCCCGGAATTTCCGGCACGCTGCTCGAGGGACGGCAGTATTATGACTGCTTCGTTTTTGGGGTCAAGTGCGACGGCATTTATGTGAATGTTGCCGCGGGCCAGAACGAGGCGACGGTGTGCGCCGCGCCGGTGATCACAGACAGCGGCGCCATTTCGACGACGACAACGGGGGCGAGCATCCGATACACGACCGACGGCACGGATCCCCGGTTCTCCCCGACGGCGAAGACGGGAGCGCAGAGCGACGTGACCAAGGAGGGGACGGTCATTCTCGCGTTCGCGAGCCGCGACGCAGAGGGCTATTACCCGTCGCCGGTCTCGAAAAAAACGCTGTAAGGGAGAAAAACGCCGGGCACGGAACGGCGCGTGGCGGCGCGGCAGGCAGGGGCGCGAAGCACTGCGCTTCGCGCCCCTGACAGGCGACGGGACCCGGGAGGGAAAACGGGTGAGGCGGCGCGCCGGTATGCCGTTGTTTTTGACTGATTATGAAGGAGATCAGAGGTTTGAAGAAAGAGAGAAGGGAGAAGAAGGATGAAGGGGGCGAAGCTGCTTGACGACGCGCTCGCGCTGATGATGACGACGCGGGCGCAGTCGCCGGAATATGCCGAATATGCGGTGCCGTTGATTAACCTGCTGCTCGCGGAGACGAAGGAGGCGGACAATATGCTGCGCGAACGGGCGGGATTGGCCGCGCGCAGCACGACGCCGGCAATTTCTTCGCTGGAGGAGGAGCTGCCCTGCGACCCGTTGCTGGCGGCGAGCGCGCTGCCGCTCGGGCTGTGCGCGCGGCTTGTGATGGACGACGATGACATGAGCAAGGTCGCGTATTATCAAAATCAGTATGTGGCGGCAATTGGAAGCCTGCCCGCATTGCGCGCGCCGGTTGCCGATCTATACGGCGGGGAGGCGGCGCTGTGAAGCCGGTGCAGACCGGGTACCGCGCCGCGCCCCGCAGCAAGCTGACGGTCAGCGAGTTTCGCGGCGTCGATTTATACAACGCGCCGACCAATGTCGTGCCCTCGCGCAGCCCCGAAGCGCCGAATATGATCCGCGACGTGCCGGGGAAGGTGCGCAAGCGGATGGGGTTTCATACGATAGCGACATACGAGGGGCGCATCAACGGGGTTTTCAGCTATGTGAGGGACGGAAAGCGCACCGAGCTCATCCACGCCGGGTGTAAGCTCTATGCCGGGCAAACCGAGATGGAGGAGCAAAGCGAAGAGAGCGGCGCAACACCGGCATCGGCGGAAGCACCGGCGGAGGGGAGCACGCCCTATACGCCGCCCGCGCAGGGGACGGTGTTGTGCGAGGAGATGAACGACGCGAGAAGCAAGGGCTGGCAGCTCGGCGATAAGCTGTATATTCTTGACGGGGCAACTTTTCGCGGTTTTGACGGCGAGAGCGCCGCGCCGGTCTCGGAGAACGCCTATGTGCCGAAGCTCACGATTTCGCGCGCACCGTCGGGCGGCGGCACGGCGTATGAACAGCTCAATCTGCTGGGAAGCCGGTGGTGCGAGGAGTTTCTCAGCGACGGGGTAGCGCGCGTCTATCAGCTTTCTTACGACGGGCTGGACGCGGACTATGTGAAGGTCGAGCAGATGACGGCCGCCGACGTGTGGGCGGAAAAGGCGGCGTCGGAATATTCCTTTAACCCGGCGCTGGGCCAGGTGACCTTTACGGCGGCGCCGCCGCGAAGCCCGGTTGAGGGCGCGGACAATATTCGCATCACGGTGAAAAAGTCGCGCCCCGAACAGACGGCGCGCATCAATCGGTGCAATATGTCGGTTCTGTATGGGGTAGGGGGCGCGGCGGACCGTCTTTTTGTCACGGGAAACCCGGATTTTCCGAATACCGATTGGTATTCGGCGATGAACGACGCGAGCTATTTTCCACAGAACGCCTACAGCGTGTTGGGATTGAGCAGCCGTATCGTGGGATACTCGATCATCTCGGACAAGCTCGCGGCGCACAAAGCGGGGGACGAGGACGGACGCAACATTATTTTGCGGGGCGGCTCGCTTGTCGACGACAAGGCGGCGTTCCCGGTTGAGGGCGCGCTGCACGGCGCGGGCGCCGTGAGCGGGCACGCGATCGCCTATCTCAAGACAGAGCCGCTCTTTTTCTCGACGGGCGGAATTTACGCGGTTACCCCCTCCGACACGAGCGGGGAGAGATATTCGCAGAATCGATCGTTCTTTATCAACAATGTGCTTGAGAGCCTGCCGGACAAGGGCGAATCCTGCGCGGTATGTTATAAGGATTTTTATCTTCTCGCGCACGGGGAGCGGCTGTATGTGCTCGACTCGCTGCTCAAAAGCTATGAGGAGGGCGCGCCCTATTCGACGCACCAGTATGAGGCGTTTGTGCTTGAGGGCATCGGGGCGCGGGTTCTGTGGACGCACGGAGGGACTCTGCGGTTTGGACGCGCAGACGGAACGGTGTGCGAATTCTATACCGATCCGGAGGATCCGCGCAGCTACAACGACGACGGAGAGCCGGTTAAGGCGCGCTGGGACACGCCGGTTATCTCAACCGACGCGTTTTATCACAAAAAGAGCTTTCGATATCTGGCGCTCAAGCTGCTCGCGGCGCCGGTGACAGGCGTGAAGGCATGGGTGCAGCTCGGCGGCGTTTGGCGGCCGCTGTTTGAGGAATCGTCGCGCCTGCGCTATTTGAGCTTTGCGCGAATGTGTTTTTCCAAGCTCAACTTTTCCTCGGATCTGACCCCGCGGGCGTTCGGGCGAAAGCTGCGGCTGCCGAAGGTAGACAAAGCGAGATTTCGGTTTGAAAACGATCGCGTGAACGAGCCGTTTGGCCTGCACAATCTCGCGATTGAATTTACGCAGAACGGCGTTTTAAAGTAGCGGCGGCGGGAAGGACCGCGCTATGACGCGCGGGATAAAAGCAAGAAGGGAGAGAAAAACATGTCAATCGCACAGACCAGAATCACGCAGGCGGAGCGGGAAGGAAAGGGCGTCGTCGGCCTCGCGGATACGCCGGGACTGACGACGGAGGCGATGCAGGCGAAATTTGACGAGCTTGCGGTCGAGCTGCTTATCCCGAAGCATAACGCACTGGTGGAGGCGCTGGGCGCGCCGGACGGCGCGGATGGAGTCGGCGCGGCGGGGGGCGGAAGCGTGCAGGACGCGCTCGCGGCGCGGGCGCGGGTGGACGAGGTGCTCACCAAAGGAAATGTGGAGCCGTTTACGCCGACGGGAGACTATCAGCCCGCGACCAAAAAATACGTCGACGACGCGATGTTCAACGCCGGCGCGGCGGATATGCGCACAGCGGTTTATGACGCGGACGCAGACGGTGTCGTGGATGATGCGCAGCGATTGGGCGGACAGCTGCCCGGGTTTTACGGCAAGGCGCCGGCGCGATATGAAGCGGTTTTAACCGGCGAATGGGAGGGCGAAGCAGCGCCCTACACGCAGACGGTTTCCGTTGCGGGGATCGTGGAAAGCGACGCGCCGCATATCGCGCCGGTCTATGACCAGGACGCGGCGACCGCGAAGGCGCAGCGCGCCGCGTGGGGCTGCGTGTGCGCGGCGAAGGCGGGAGAGGGCAGTGTGAGTTTCACCTGCTTTGAGGAGAAGCCGGAGGCAGCCGTGCCGATCTTCATCGAGGTGCTGCGCTGACGGCGGGGCGCGGACACGCGGCTTTGCTGTGTGCGCGGAGGCCGGAGCAGCGCTTTAAAAAACGGCGGTTTATGCGAGACGCCGGGAAAGGAGAGAAATGCAAAACGAGTATAAAGAGCTTTTGAGACAAACACATCTGGCCGCATTGAAGCAGAAGTATCTGGAT
>CAZKRQ010000124.1:0-6266 GCA_964555125.1 uncultured Oscillospiraceae bacterium | reverse complement strand
AGATTTCCGCGCTCGGCAAGCAGATTCGCGGCATGGAGGAGGTGCAGGAGGCGACCTTCACCTCAAAGGAGCAGGCCCTTGCGGATCAGAAGGAAAAAATGGGCTCTAAGGGTTATCTGCTCGACGGGCTCGAGGATGACAACCCACTGCCCGCCTCCTACAGCATCGTGCTCAAGGACATCAGCCAGATGGCGCAGGTGCAGCTCGCGCTGGAAAAGCTCGAATTTGTCGACTCGGTGTCGGCCTCGACCTATCTCGCCGACACGCTGACGGGGATTGAAAAGACCCTGACGACGCTGGGGCTGATCATCATCGGCATTTTGCTCGTCGCCTCTCTCGTCGTGATTAACAACACCATCAAGCTTACGGTGTTTTCGCGCCGCAAAGAGATCAACATCATGAAATATGTCGGCGCGACCAACAACTTTATCCGTCTGCCCTTTATGTTCGAGGGGCTGACCATCGGCGCGATTTCGGCAGTGCTCGCGTTCGGCGTCCTGACGCTGGTCTACAGCAGCCTGACGCGGATGCTGGTGTCGTCGTCGGTGCCCTGGGTGCAGACGATCTCGGGCAACATCGTGCCCTTTGCGCAGCTCTGGTATTGGCTCGCGGGCCTCTTTCTCGCCAGCGGCATGTTGATTGGCGGGGTGGGCAGCGCGGCCGCGATGAAAAAGCATCTGCGGGTGTAACGCCCCTGCCAAAAGCGGCATTCGGTTCTTGGGAAAGGAAACAGGATATGAAGGCAGTGAAAAAGATTCTCGCGTCGGTCCTGCTGGTTCTGCTCTTTGTGGCGAATCTGCCGGCGGCGGGCGCCGCGACGCAGGCGGAGATCAATGAGGTCGCCGAAAAGCGAAACCAGCTGGCGCAGCAGCTGGCGGAGATCAACCGAAAGCTCGCCGACATCAAGGACGATGTGGAGAAGGCGCAGGCAAAGGCCGACACATGGGCGAGCCGCGTCGCGATCGTGAAGGAGCAGATCGCGGCGATCAACGAGTCGATCGAGCTCAAAACGCAGGAGCTGACCCTCAAGCAGCAGGAGCTGGATCTCAAGGAGGAGCAGGAGCAGGCCACCTATGCGCTGTTTAAAGAGCGGCTGCGCGCGATGTATATGAACAGCCAGACCTCAACCCTCGCCAATCTTCTGAGCACCGACAGCTTCGGCGAGTTTCTCATCAACGCGCACAATGTCGGCGTCATCTCCGAGCATGACAACAAGATCATCGAGCAGCTGATCGCTGAGCAGGAGGCCATCGAGGAGGCACGCGCCGCCATCGCGCTCGAGCTGGAATCGCTCGAGGCCGATCAGGCGACGCTCGACACAAAATACAACGAGCTCGCGGGCTATTACAGAGAGGCCAACAACGAGCTCTCCAACGCCGAGGCGCTGCAAACCGCCACCGAAGAGGATTACGAGGCCATCCTCGATTCGTTTAAGCAGACCGACGCCGAGCTCGCCGCCCTGATGGGCACCGGCAGCGCCGACTATGTCGGGGGCTATTACGCGTGGCCGGTGCCGGGCTTCTCCTACATATCGTCCGGCTTCGGCTGGCGTACCTTGTATGGCAAGCCCAACTGGCACGGCGGCATCGACATCGCGGGCAGCGGCATCTACGGCGCGGGCGTGATCGCCTCCAACAGCGGCACGGTCGTGCGCGCGCTCTACTACACGACGGGCTACGGCTATCACGTCATGATCGACCACGGCGGCAACAACTGGACGGTCTACGGCCATCTGAGCCAGATTCTCGTCTCGCAGGGGCAGTGGGTCGACCAGGGGACGATTATCGGGCGGGTCGGCTCGACGGGGAACTCGACCGGGCCGCACCTCCACTTTGAGATACGGCTCAACGGCACGAAGGTCAACCCGCTGGAGTATGTGGTTCGATAGGGTAGGCCCCATCGCGCTGCGCATCCGAAAATTTGTCCTGCCCGGCCCGAAAGCCCCTCGATTATTCGGTCTTTTCGGCGACGGCTGTGAATTCTGCATCGCAAGCTGAAAACGGCGTTCCGGCGGTTGTGTTTGCCGGAACGCCGAACGATTTAACATCCCCCCGGCGACTCCGCACCGGCATCCCCGCGGGTGCCTGCGCGTTCTCAACTGAAAATCACTGCGAGGAGGACTTTACGATGAGGAATTTCTGGAGAAAAGCGCTGGCGGCCTGCCTGTTGGCGGCGCTGACGCTCGCGAGCTGGCCCGGCGCGGAGGTTTCGGCGCTCAGCGAGCTGGAACAAATTGCGCAGCGGCGCGGCGAATTGCAGGCACAGCTTGTCGAAATCAACCGCCGCCTCGCGGAAATCGGGGACGCAGTCGAAAAGGCGAAGGAAAAGGCGAGCACCTATGCCGCCCGCGTTTCAATCGTCGAGCAGCAGATCGAGGCGATCCAGACGTCGGTTGACCTCAAGGCGGAGGAGCTCGCGCTGCGCCAACAGGAGCTTGAGAACAAAGAGCAGCAGTGGAACGGCGTTTATAGCCTGTTTAAAGAGCGTCTGCGCGCGATGTATATGAGCAGCCGGACCTCGACCCTCGCGAATCTGCTGACGGCCGGGAGCTTCGGCGAGTTTCTCATCCACGCGCACAATGTCAGCGTCATATCGCAGCACGACAGCGATATGCTCGACCGAATCGAAGCGGAGCGGGCCGAGATCGAGGAGATCCGCGCCGCCGTCGCGCTCGAGCTGGAGTCGCTCGAGGCCGATCGGGCGGTGTTGCAGGAAAAATATGTCGAGCTGGCGCAGCTCTATCAGGAGGCGGACGGCGCTCTTTCGACAGCAGAGGCCTTGCAATCGGCAACCGAAGAGGAATATAATACAGCTCGCGAGGCGTTGCGCAAAACCGACGAGGAGCTGAATGCCCTGATGGGCACCGGCAGCGAAACCTATGTCGGGGGCTATTTTGCGTGGCCGGTGCCGGGTTATCGCTATATCTCCTCGCCGTTTGGTTGGCGCCCGATCTGGGGCAGCATCAGCTGGCACGGCGGCATCGATATTTCGGGCCGCAACGCGGCGGGCGTCCATATCGAGGGCGCGGATGTCGTCGCCTCCAACGATGGGGTCGTGATCCGCGCGCTTTATTACACAACAGGCTATGGCTATCACGTCATGATCGACCACGGCGGCAACAACTGGACGGTCTACGGCCATCTGAGCCGCATTTTGGTGGAGCAGGGCCAGTATGTGACACAGGGAACGGTTATCGGGAAGGTCGGCACGACCGGCAACTCGACCGGCCCGCATCTCCATTTTGAGATACGGCTCAACGGCGAGAAGGTCAACCCCATGGAGTATCTGGCGACCTGACCGAAAAGCTCCGAGAGGAGGAACGCTATGAACAAAAAAATCTCAGTTGGCATCGCGGTGTCGCTGATTATCATCGCGATCACCATTACGTTTACCGCGACGATGATTTTCTCCATGAAGATGTTCGACGGCAAGGTCAGCAGCGCGCAGCAGCGGGCGAATATGTACGACAAGCTGTCCGAGATCGACAAGGTCGCGCGGCAGAATTTTGCCGGCGAGATCGACGACGAGCAGCTCAACGACGCGCTTGCGCAGGGCTATATCAACGGGCTGGGCGACCCCGATTCGGACTATCTGACTGCGGCCGAGATCGCGCAGCGCAACGCCGAGATGGAGGGCACGGCGGTCAGCGTCGGCCTGGGCCTCGAGCCCAACGCGAACGGTTACGCCGTGGTCAGCAGCATCGTGGCCGAATCCTCCGCCGAAAAAATGGAGATGCAGCCCGGCGATGTCATCACGAAAATCGACGACCAGGACGTACTGACGATCGGCTTTGAGGCGGCGGTAGAGCTTCTCACTGCGGGCGCCGAGAATTCCCGCGTGTCGGTCACCTATAATCGCGCGGGCGAGGAGGCTGTGGTTGAGCTCACGCGCGCGACCACCGAGTCGGTCACCGTCAGCGCCACGCAGATCGACAATATCTATTTTATCCGCGTCGACCGGGTCACGAACGCGACGCTCGCCCAGTTCCGCCGCGCGGTGCAGGCCGCGGCGGGCGCGGAGGGGGTCGTGGGCATTGTGATCGATCTGCGCGACACCTCGGGCGGCTACGACCTCGCCATCATCGCCGATATGCTGGATCTTCTTTTACCCTCAGGCCCAATGATTTCGGGCAGCTATGCGGGGGAGGAGATTCGAGTGCTCTATAGCTCGGACGACACCGCGGTGCGGCTGCCGGTCGCGGTGCTTGTGAACGAGAACACGACCGGCTTTGCCGAGCTGTTTGCGGCGGTTTTGGGCGACGCGGACAACTGCGTCGTCGTCGGCACACGCACGGCCGGAAAAGGAAAGCTGCAACAGCTGATTAAATTGACGGACGGCTCGGGCGTGAACGTCACCGTCGCTACCCTGCTCGCCCCGAAATCGGGCGCATTCGACGGCGACGGCGTCAAGCCGGATATCGAGGTTGCGCCGGCAGCGGACTTTGTGAGGACCTCCCTGCCCGATGAGATCGTCGACGTGCAGTATAAGCGCGCGGCGGACGCTGTGCGCGCCATGTGAGAGAAAAAACACCGAATGGTGATGGGCCCGTCTGCGCGCGCATAGACTTGACAGTGTCATGGCAATTCGCTATAATGATACCTTGTAAATCGGCAGGGTCAGAAAGAGAGTGTGCAAAAGCATGAGCAAAGAAGTCTTGATGAGTAAAAATAAGCTCAGGGAATATGAGCAGGAGCTCGAGCAGCTGAAAACCGTAAAGCGCAAGGAAATCGCCGAGGTCATCAAGGAGGCGAGATCGCACGGGGATCTCTCGGAAAACAGCGAATATGACGAGGCAAAGAACGCGCAGGCAATGATGGAGAGCCGCATTGTCGAGATCGAGACCATCCTGCAAAATGCAAAGGTCATTGACGAAGACGAGCTCTCGACCGACGCGGTCGGTATCGGCTGTGTGGTGAAGGTGAAAGACCTTGAATTTGACGAGATCGAGGAATATGCGATTGTCAGCCCCGGCGAGGCGGACGCGATGAACAACAAGATCAGCGACGAGGCTCCGTTCGGCATCGGGCTGATGGGGCACGGCGTCGGCGAGATCTGCGAGGTGACGACGCCGGCCGGCGCGGTGATCCGCTATGAGATTTTGGAAATCGGAAAACAGAATTTTAACTGATCCTTTGATTGCGGCAAAAGATTCTTCGCGTTTTGTGCGCGAGGAATCTTTTGTCGCTTTTGGGTATTGAGAGGAGCTCCATTCGATGAAAATTATGGCTGTGGATTATGGAGACGCGAGGACCGGCCTCGCAATATGTGACCGAACGGAATTTCTGGCCTCTCCACTCGGCGTTATTTCGGAAAAAAACCTGAAGAAAACGGTGGAGAAGGTCGTTTGTGCAGCCCGCGAGCAGGGGGCGGCGATGGTGGTCGTTGGCCTGCCGAAAAATATGGACGGGAGCGAGGGCGAGCGCGCCCAGAAATGCCGCAAAGTCGCGCAGATGCTCGCCGAAGCCCTGCCCGATATTGCTGTTGAGCTGTGGGACGAGCGCAACACAACCAAGGAGGCGGCGCAATACATGAACGCGACCGACACGAGAGGGAAAAAACGCAAAAACACGATTGACGCGGCGGCGGCCTCGATCATTTTGGAGGGGTTTCTCTCACGGCGAAAAAATGCGAGAAGCGCCGCAGACGAACCGGGAAAGGACGGCGGCGGGAGATGGTGAGGACGGAGGAAAAAATGCGGCTGCGCCCCTACAAGCGCGGCGACGCGGTGAAAATCGCGGATTGGATCCCGGATCCCCGGCAGTTTTCCATGTGGAGCGCGGATCTGCTTCACTATCCGCTCGATGTAAAGCAGGTCGACGCGCTTGCTGCGCAATATGATGAGATGGAGAACGGATGGCTGTTCACGGCGCTTGACGCAGATGGCGTGCCCGCCGGGTTTCTGATGATGCGCAACGCCGATTATGTGAAAAACAGCGTGCATATGGGTTTTATTCTCGTCGACCCCGCGCGGCGCGGACAGGGTGTGGGCAAGGCGATGGTGCGCCTTGCGGCGCGCTATGCATTCGAGATTCTCGGCATGGAGCGGATCACGTTGCGGGTGATGGACTGCAACGCGGTGGCTCACAGCTGCTACCATTCGCTCGGCTTTGCCGACGAACGCCACGAAGAGCGCTGCTTCACGCATGAAAACGAGGTTTGGGGCTGGGTCCATATGGCGCTGATGCCGGATACGCTGCGGTAAAAGGCTGTGCGTCGTCGCTCGTCGTCGCTCGTCGTCGCAAAGTCCGCTTGGCTCCGTTTCCCCT
>CAZKRQ010000123.1:5625-6291 GCA_964555125.1 uncultured Oscillospiraceae bacterium | reverse complement strand
CATCGTGGTTGCCGCTACCGACGGCCCGATGCCCCAGACCCGCGAGCACATCCTGCTTGCCCGTCAGGTCGGCGTTCCCTATATCGGTGTGTTCATGAACAAGGTCGATCAGGTCGACGACCCCGAGCTGCTTGAGCTGGTCGAGATGGAGATCCGCGAGCTGCTCTCCGCTTATGATTTCCCCGGCGACGACACCCCGATCATCAAGGGCTCCGCGCTGAAGGCGCTCGAGAGCGCATCTACCGATCCCTCCGCGCCCGAGTACGCGCCCATCCTTGAGCTGATGGATGCGGTCGACTCCTATATCCCGACCCCGGAGCGCAAGGCTGACCTGCCGTTCCTGATGCCCATCGAGGATACCATGACCATTTCCGGCCGCGGCACCGTTGTCACCGGCCGTGTTGAGCGCGGCACCATCAAGGTCGGCGAGGAGGTCGAGATGGTCGGCCTGCAGGACGAGAAGCCGAAGACGGTCGTCACCGGCCTTGAGATGTTCCGCAAGACCCTTGATTTCGCTGAGGCCGGCGACAATGTCGGCGCCCTTCTGCGCGGCGTGCAGCGCAGCGATGTCGAGCGCGGACAGGTTCTGTGCAAGCCCGGCTCCATCAACCCGCACACCAAGTTTAAGGGACAGGTTTATGTTCTGAAGCAGTCGGAGGGCGGCCG
>CAZKRQ010000123.1:0-5615 GCA_964555125.1 uncultured Oscillospiraceae bacterium | reverse complement strand
CTATTTCCGCACCACCGACGTGACCGGCGTTGTCAATCTGCCGGAGGGCGTTGAGATGTGCATGCCTGGCGATAACGTCGAGATGAACGTTGAGCTGATCACCCCGATCGCCATCGAGGAAGGCCTCCGTTTCGCGATTCGTGAGGGCGGCCGCACCGTTGGTTCGGGCGTCGTCACCGCGATCAACAGCTGATTTCGGCGAGCAATGACAATCGAAAGCCCTCGACGCTTTGCGCCGAGGGCTTATTGTACTCAAAGAACTGGAAGATAAGGGTGAAGAGATGCAGGAAATGATCATCGTCGTCGATTTCGGCGGTCAATACAATCAGCTCATCGGCCGCAGGGTGCGCGAGAACAATGTCTATTGCGAGATCGTGCCCTATAAAAAGGCCATGGGGGTGATTCGAGAGAAAAAGCCCAAAGGCCTCATTTTTACTGGCGGCCCGGCCAGTGTTTACGCGCAGGGCGCGCCCTCCATCGATAAAGGGATTTTTGATCTGGGCGTCCCGGTGCTGGGCATCTGCTACGGTGCGCAGCTGATGGCGCACCTGCTGGGCGGAAAGGTGGAGCGGCAGGAAAAGCAGGAGTTTGGAAAGATCGAGATCACCGCTGTTCCGGGCGGCTTTGTGCGCCGCGTGATCGAAAAGGACGTCTGCTGGATGAGCCATAACGATCAGATCGTCGCGATGCCGGAGGGCTTCCGGGTCGCGGCTTCGAGCGAAAACTGCCCCTATGCAGCGATGGAAAACCCTGAAAAGGGCCTGTATGCGGTGCAATTTCATCCCGAGGTAGAGCATACGCCGTTTGGAAAGGCTTTTTTGCACAGCTTTCTCTATGACATTTGCGGCTGCAAAGGCGACTGGACGGCGGAGAATTTCGCCAAGGAGGAAGTGGAGAAGCTCAAGGCGGAGCTACGGGGAAAAAAGGTGCTCTGCGCGCTTTCCGGCGGCGTGGACAGCACGGTTGCGGCGGTCATGGTGCACAAGGCGATCGGCAATGATCTGACCTGCATTTTTGTCGATCACGGTTGTATGCGCAAGGACGAGGGCGACCAGGTCATGGGAACGCTCAAAAAAGAATTCGATATGAATGTCATCCGCGTCAACGCGGGCGAGCGCTTCCTCGCGAAGCTCAAAGGCGTCACCGACCCCGAACGCAAGCGCAAGATCATCGGCGCGGAGTTCATCGCCGTGTTCGACGAGGAGGCGGCCAAGCTCGGCGAGCAGGATTTCCTGTTGCAGGGCACGATTTACCCCGATATCATCGAGAGCGGCCTCGGCGACGCGGCGGTGATCAAGAGCCACCACAATGTCGGAGGATTGCCCGAAAATATGAAGATGAAGCTGTGCGAGCCGCTGCGCCTGTTGTTCAAGGACGAGGTGCGCAATGTGGGCCGCGCGCTCGGGATTCCTGAATTTATCGTGTCCCGCCAGCCCTTCCCCGGCCCCGGGCTTGCGGTGCGCTGCCTGGGCGAAGTGACAGAGGAAAAGCTGGTTATCATCCGTGAAAGCGACGCGATCCTGCGCGAGGAGATCGCTAAAGCGGGCCTCGACAAAGAGATCTGGCAGTATTTCACCGTGCTGCCCAACCTGCGCAGCGTCGGCGTGATGGGCGATGAGCGAACCTATTGCCACACCGTGGCGATTCGCGCCGTGACCTCGGTCGACGCGATGACGGCGGATTTCGCGCGTATCCCCTACAATGTGCTCGCGCAGATCAGCAACCGCATCGTGAATGAGGTCAAGGGTGTCAACCGGGTCGTTTACGACGTGACCACCAAGCCCCCGGCAACAATTGAGTGGGAATAACTTCAAAGGACGGAAAAGCCTTAATATGACCGGCTTTTTCGAGGTTTAATCCCCCTCTGCGGCAACGATTTGGAAAAATTTTTTCACACTTCATAGGAAAAGAGCTAGCTGATTTTAATTGGGTCAGTTAGCTCTTTTTGTTTTAATTCTGTGGAAAGCAGTCTTTGATTGTGGCGGAAAAGATTTTGGGCAGCACAGCTGTTGGAGGAACAGGATCGCGGCGTTCCGGGCCTCGTCCAAGAAGAACGCACAGTCAGAAGGTGAGGCCCAGGAAATTCGCCGATGGCGGTATATTTGGAATGGACCGGGCTCTGGGCGAGAGAGTACCTTCACTTCCATCGGGATTTGCAGCCCGGGAAAGGCCATCGACCGATAATGCTTGCAGAAATGATTCTTTTCCCCTGTGTGGATATGCCCAGCGCTATTTTTGTAAATTGCTCTTGACAGGCAAAAAATTATATGTTAGAATTTATAAAAATATTTTAGAATTATTTTAATTCTGCGTGAGGCGGTGGGAATATGACGACCTATGAGCGCGAAATATATCATATTATTACTGGTTCCGCAGAGCATCTGACAGTAGAGCAAATATATGCGAAAATGAAAAATAAATATCCCCGCATTGTTTTGGCTACGGTGTATAACAATGTGAACAGGTTGTGGAAGGCCGGGTTGATTCACAAGGTCGCTGTGGAAAATATGCCCGACAGATATGACCGCGTCATAAAGCACGATCACTTGGTTTGTCGGAGGTGCGGCAAATTAGCGGACATTTCGCTTGACGATCTGACAGACTCTCTGCGCAGACAATTAGGGGAAGAGTTTCTTTCGTATGATTTGAAAATTTTCTACTTGTGTCCCGATTGCCGGAAACAAGAGGAAAATCAAAATAACGGACAATAGAAAGGAGATCAATATGCTAAAGGGAAAAACAGCCGTCGTTACCGGCGGCACACGGGGGATTGGCTTCGCCATTGTGAATAAATATCTGGAGAACGGCGCAAACGTGGCGATTGCCGGTTCCCGAAAGGAAACGGTGGATAAGGCGTTGGCCCAGCTACCGGAATACAAAGAGCGCGTCATGGGAATCTGGCCCGATCTGTCCAGCCCGCAGGAGGTCGCCGCCGCTCTTGCCTCCGTTCAGGAGCGATTTGGCTCTTTGGATATTCTGGTAAATAATGCGGGTATCTCTTCAAGGACCAGTCTTTATGACTACACACTGGAGGAATTTTCCAAGATCGTGAACGTCAACCTGACAGCGGTATTCGTGTGCTCTCAGGCGGCGGCGCGGTTGATGAAGGACCAGGGCGGCGGCGCGATTATCAACGCCAGCTCCATGGTGGGCGAATATGGCCAGCCCTCCGGCTGCGGCTATCCCGCTTCGAAGTTTGCCGTCAACGGATTGACAAGGTCTCTTGCCAGAGAGCTGGCAAAAGACGGGATTCGGGTCAACGCGGTGGCCCCCGGAGTGACCAAGACCGATATGGTGGCGGCGCTGCCCAGGGAGATGGTGGAGCGAATCTCGGCCGGAATCCCGTTGGGCCGCCCGGGAGAGCCGGAGGATGTTGCGAACGCCTATTTGTATCTGGCCAGCGATATGGCGTCCTATGTGACGGGAATTGTGCTGCGCGTAGACGGCGCGGCAATGAATTAAAGGAGAATCTGAAATGGACAAAAAGGCTATGTATACATTGAGTTACGGACTGTTTGTCCTCACCTCTGCGTTTGAGGGCAGGGACAGCGGCTGTATTATCAACACCGGCATTCAGGTCACCAGCGAGCCAAACCGCATCAGCATCGCGGTGAATCAGGGGAATTTTACAAAGGAGCTTGTAGAAAAAAGCGGCAGGTTTAACCTCTCTGTTCTCAGCGAGGCTGCCGGCTTTGAAACCTTCCGGCATTTTGGGTTCCAGTCCGGGCGGGATGTGGATAAATTTGCCGCTTATCCAGACTGCAAGCGCAGCGCCAATGGCTTCTACTATATTACCGCCGGGACCAATGCCTATATCAGCGCCACGGTAGAGCAGACCGTTGATCTGGGCACCCATATGCTGTTTATTGCCGCCGTGGATGATATGGAAGTGCTCTCCAAAGATCCTTCCGCCACCTACGCCTACTACCAGTCCCAGATCAAGCCGAAGCCGGTCCAGCAGAGCTCTTCCGGAAGAACCGCGTGGCGGTGTACGGTGTGCGGATATATTTACGAGGGGGAGGAGCTTCCGGCGGATTTCACCTGCCCGCTGTGCAAGCATCCGGCATCCGATTTTGAGAAAATCATCCTTTGAGCAAATTCACGCATGAAAATATACGTTTGAAATCAATTGACAAACAGGAGGAGATCATGATGAGCAAATACACAGGAACGCAGACGGAAAAGAATCTGGAGGCCGCTTTCGCCGGAGAGTCTCAGGCGAGGAACAAGTATACATATTTCGCCTCCAAGGCAAAGAAGGAGGGCTTTGAGCAAATCGCGGCCCTGTTCCTCAAAACGGCGGACAATGAGAAAGAACATGCCAAGCTGTGGTTTAAGGAGCTGGAGGGCATTGGCTCCACCGCCGAGAACCTGGGCGCGGCCGCCGAAGGCGAGAACTATGAGTGGACGGATATGTATGACGGATTTGCCAAGACCGCCGAGGAGGAGGGATTCCCGGAGCTGGCGGCGAAGTTCCGCATGGTTGCGGCGATTGAGAAGCAGCATGAGGAGCGTTACCGGGCGCTGCTGAAAAATGTGGAGACAGCAGAGGTCTTTGCCAAGAGCGAGGTCAAGGTATGGGAATGCCGCAACTGCGGGCATATTGTAGTGGGGGAAAAGGCTCCGGAGGTCTGTCCCGTCTGCGCCCATCCCCAGGCATATTTCGAGATCCACGAAGAGAATTATTAATTAAAAATAGAAGAGGAGATTGCTTTTATGAGAAGTATCGCGACTTTGGATTTGCAATATGCCCATCGCTTTTATGGCTTTAAGGGCGAGGCCCAGTCTCTGCACGGCCATACTGGCGTTCTGACGATTGAAGTTGAGGAGTCTGTGGACCCTGGGGTAAACATGGTGTTCCCCTGCAACGAAATCCAGAAGACGGCCTGGGATGTTTTGAAGAACTTTGACCATGCCCTGATTCTGCGCCAGGACGACCCCCTTCTGCCGGCCATTCTCAAGGTCTATGAGGAGCAGGGTATCAAGGATGGCGCGCCACAGAACAGGATGAAGGGCGTTGCCTTCCGAACGGAGCTGGCCACAGCATACCCTGACTGCCGCCTTGTAGTCACCAAGGAGACGATGACGGTGGAGGGCATGATCAAAATCGTCTATGATCTGCTGAAGGACAAGCTCAACATAGCCAAGCTGACCTTCACCAGCGGCGTGAACGCCGCCAGCCAGGAGTATACGCCCAGCCGCCAGATCGACCGCTGCCCCCTGTGCGGCATCGCGCTGAACGAGAACGGCGTCTGCCCCAAGTGCGGATACAAAAAGTAATTGTCGTTCTATACACAGCCGGATGTTTCAGCCAATGGAACATCCGGCTGTGAAGCGCTTAGAAGCAGATTTCGTTTTTCATGGGCTGTGAGAGCCGGCTATGGCATTCAAACATTTTGAAAGAGATTGCTTTTCGCCCTTAAAATTTTGTTAGCAGCCTATTTACAGGTTGTGGGATATGGAAGCATCAAATAGTCAAAAATTGGCGTATCATATTCTGAGAGGAAAGTCTGCTGGAGTTTGATACCCAGCAGCGTGTGAAAATGATTTTCCCCCCCACGAAAGCCCATAAATGAAGGCTCTCCGCCGCGTGGTATGCGCTGTGGCTGAGGGGG
>CAZKRQ010000122.1:0-6340 GCA_964555125.1 uncultured Oscillospiraceae bacterium | reverse complement strand
GCGTTGTGCTGCGCAGCATATCCGACAACGCGTGAATCTGCCCCTCGTCCATCAGCGACAACACCTGCTTTTTGTGCTGTGGGTCAAACACCGTCTCATCCAGGCCCAGCTTTTTCGCGCCCCACGCCGAGATCGTGACAATCGACGCGGCCATAGAGTACTCAAACTGGATTTCCTGCGACATCGCGGCGAAGAAATTATATTTCATCCGCTCATGCTCAAGCAGTTGCAGCGTCCGCTCAGAGGCGTAGCGATTCTCCGGGCGGATATTCTCCTCCGAAATATTGAGCGAACCCTGAAATTGCAACCGCTCGTTTTTCTTTTTCCGCAACTCGCGCTGGATGACGTCCTCAATATCCTGCAAGCATTCCATCAGCAGCGGGCTGAACGTGCCGCATTTCCCGTCCAGAATCATCTGGACGGCGACCTCGTGCGGATAGGCGGCCTTGTAGACCCGCTCGCTTGTCAAAGCGTCGTAAACGTCGGCCACCGCGACCACCTGCGCGGAGATCGGTATCTCCTCGCCGGAAAGCCCGTCGGGGTATCCCCGGCCGTCATAGCGCTCGTGATGCCAGCGGCAGATCTCATAAGCGAAATCGATCAGCGGCTCATCCTGCCCCCGCAGGCTGTCGAGCATTTTCGCGCCCTCTTCCGCGTGGGTCTTCATCACCGCGAACTCCTCGTCGGTCAGCCTGCCCGGTTTGTTGAGGATCTCCTCGGGAATCGCGATTTTTCCAATATCGTGCAGCGCGGCCGCCGTGCTGATGAGGGAAATATCCTCCTTTGAGAGGGTGTAGCGGTCTGTTTTCAGCACAAGATGCTTGAGCAGCAGCTCGGTCAGCGTATGGATGTTGAGCACATGCGAGCCGCTTTCTCCGTTGCGGAACTCGACGATATGGCTGAGGATATTCACCATCAAAGCGCTCTGGTGTTCCTTTTCATAGATCTGCTCGGCGACCAGATTCGCGAGGTTCTTCTGTTTTGTATAGAGCAAAATGGTGTTCACAACGCGGCGGTGCACAATCGCCGCGTCAAACGGCCGCGCGATAAAGTCGGTGACGCCCAACTCATAGGCGCGGTCGATGTGCGCGGAACGGGTTTCCGCCGAGATCATAATGACGGGAATGTCCTCGATCCAGCGCTGGCGGTTCATCTCTGTCAACACGCCAAAGCCGTCCACCTCCGGCATGACGATGTCGAGCAGCACCAGCGCCAGCTCCGTCTCGTATTTTTCAATGGCCGCCAGCGCCTCGGCGCCGTTCGCGGCCTCGATATACTCGTATTCGTCGCCCAGTATATCCGAAAGCATCGCGCGATTGATCTCGGAGTCATCGGCAATCAAGATTTTCTGTTTGATTTTTTGACGTATCATTCTCATTTTTCCTGTTCACCCTGTTTCTCTGTAAAGCGGCTCGAAACCGAAAATCCCTGAAAGACGTGCATAGCCTTTTTCAGGGATTTTCAGACAGGCGGCGCCGCGCCTGGCAAAACAGCGTTCATCGCATGTTTTTGCGCAGCGCCGAGAGCGGGTTATTTTTCTTCGGTAATGGGGTTCAGCAAAGCGCCCAGCGCCTTGTCGACGTAGTTGACGGCGGCAAGATAGTTTTCACAGATATTCTCTTCCTTCAGGCCCAGCATCCCCGCGCACTCGTTCATCTTATTCCACTCGCCGTTTTCATAATGCCGGCACAGCGCGATCAGCCGGCCGTAGTCGTTGTCCTCGCCACACAGGCCGGCCTTGATCTCCTCCGCAATGGGGAGCCCGTTCACCGCCTCGTCGAGCGAGATATTCAGCAGCTCGCCCAACGTCGAGAACATGCCCGCCAAATAGGCGTCCGGCTTTTGAATGTCCCTGTCCTTCAGCTGCACCGCCAGCTTTTCGCAAAACACCGCGCGCTGGAACGAAGTCTTAATCAGCTCGTCGGTCTGCCCGCCGTCCGGCATAAAGCTCAGCAGATAAATCCACTGCTTGATCTGCCCGAGGCCGATCACCAGCAGCGCCTGCTTCACATCCTGAATGCGGCGCGACAGGGAGAAATAAGCGGAATTGACCATTTTGAGCAGCGAATAGGAGAGCGACACGTCGATCGAGATCAGCTTGGCGATTTCGTCCACGTCCGGCTCCGGCTTGGTCACCTCGATGAGCAGCCGCAGGAAGGTCGCCCGCATATGGTCGAGCGACTGCACCTGCGATTTCTCGGCCTTGCCGATAAACGGCCCCTGCAGATAATCGAGCTGATATTGCCCGGCCAGCTGCGCGGCGCGCTCGTCCTTGATATTGAAGCCGAACAGCTTTTTATGAAACTGCTTTGCGATGCTGCTGAGCATATCCAGCTCTTTTTCCCCCGCCGTGCTCATATCGACCTTTAAAATGTCGATGGCGGAGAGCGCATCGAGGTTTCTTTTGTTAAAATCAAAGCCCGTCAGCGCGAGGCGGTAGCCCTCTTTCTTGTACTGATCCAACACCGGCAGGGTCATCGGGTTCACCAGCGCGCTGTCCTCAATCTGGATCACCAGCCTCTTTTCATCAAATATTTTCGGGATATTCTGCATGATCAGGTTCGGCGAAAAGGTCAAAAAACAGTCTTTATCCTGCAAAAACGCCGTGTTGTCGACCTGAGAAAAAAAGGCGACAATCGCTTTGGCCACCCGGGCGTCCGTCTGGCTGTGCAGGGTATAGCCATCCTGATTGTAGATGATCTCGTAGGCCTCCAGCTTTTTTCCCTGATTTAAAATCGGTTGTCTCGCGATATATGTCTCCATAAAAATCCGCCTCACTTTTCCCAGTCGATCACGACTGTGTCTCCGTCAAAAATTCTGTCCGTATAGGCCGCGTTGCGGCCGTTTCTCTTCTGTATCAGCCCGCCCGTTGGGTTGTTAAAAAACAAGTACACAAGCGTCAGCAGATCGTACATCTGATACTCGCCGCCGCTTTCCTTCGCCGGCAGTGCAAGCTCCTTGCCGTTGAGCCGGATGCGCAGCGGTTTTTTCTCCTCCTCCGCCTCAACAACGGCCGGGGGCTCCTCCTCCCGCTCCTGTGTGGCGCCGCGCTCCCCGTCCGCCGGAAGCACCGCCGTCGCGCGATCCCCGGGCTTCAGCTTATACTCCGCCGTTTTGAGCTCGCCGTTGACAAAGATCAGCGTCTCGTCCCCGAGCTGGGCAAAGGCCCTCAAATCATCCACCGTATAGATCGAGCGCACCTGCGCGCGGTCCCCGTTCGCGAGCAGCCGGCCGGCCTCGCATTTTTCTCCGTTAATCAGAACGACCGTGCCCGCCGTAAGCGGCTCGTTCTGATAGACCATCTCAAACGCTTCGCCGCCCACGCCTTCCGGGATCAGATCCGCCGCGCGCACCACGGCGTCGGCGCCGGGCGTCGACGGGGTGAACTGGATCACGTCGCCCGCCTTGACCGTATCCGTCACGCTGCCCTGGCGGTCGTTAATCAACACCTCCGCCACTGTCGGAAGGCCGCCGTAGCAGGTTTTTCTGCGGCCGTTGAGGGTGAAGGTCACCGAGCGGCCGTTGCTGCCGACGATCTGCGCATAGCGGTAACCTGCGGTTTGCAGAACGCCCAGAACCGTGCTGTCCCAAACGTTGAACAGGTGCAGCTTTTTGCCGTTGATGGTGACGGTCAGCGAGCCCGCGCTGCTGCGCTGCGCCGCCGTCCACGCAATGCCGAGAGGGGTCGCGAATTCCGGGCCGGAGATATTCCGCTCAGAGACGAACATCCGCTTCATATGCACCTTGCCGCCGACGGCGACCCGGTCCTCCTCGATGCCCAACGCCGTCGCGAGCCGCGCCTTGAGCCCCGGCGTCTGGCTGCCGCCGCCGACGAGGAACACGGCGTTTGGAACCCGCTCATTGGCGCTGAGGATCTTTTCCGCGATCGTCTTCGCGAGCAGATCCACCGCGTCAATGATCCCGGCCACAACCTCCTCGACCGAGCATTCGACCGTGATCCCCATGATGTTTTCATAGGACAGCGCGCCGCTGTGATTTTCGGGCGAGAGCTGCTTTTTGATCTGCTCCGCCGTTGTGAAATCAACCAGACAGCTCTGCATGATCGCTTCGGTGATCTCGTCCCCCGCGACGGTCGCGACGCCGTAGGATTTGATGCTCCCCTTATCGCAGATGGCGATATCCGAGGTGCCCGCCCCGATGTCGCACAGCGCGAGATTCAGCTTGCGCAGGTCGGCGGGCACAATCGCGTTCATCGCCGCGATCGGCTCGAGGGTCAGGCCCGCGACCGTCAGGCCGATCTGGCTCATCGTCGTATACAGGCTGTCTACGACCTCCTTGGGCAAAAAGGTGACGATCATCGAGACCGACGCCTCTTTGCCGCGATGCCCGATCAGGTTGGAGAAGGGATACTGATCGAGCGTATACCCCTTGATCGAATAGCCCACGCAGAAAAAGTCGTGCTGGTCGTCGTCGCGCGAAAGGCTCTCATACGCGAGGCGGACCGCCTCCCTCTCGAGCTCGTCGACCTCCCGCTCGGTGATGAGCTGGCCGCCGCCGAGCGCAAGGGTGCTCTCGCTCACCGCCGTTCTGAGCACGCGGCCCGCGGCGGCCACATACACGTTCTTCAGCGGCGCCCCGAGCTGCTGCTCCAGCCTCTTTTTCACCTTAAGCGCGACCTTGGCCGTCTCGTCGATGTTCTCGATCTGCCCGTCGATCACCGCGCGCGTCGTGTATTCCTCGCTTTCAAGCAGCTCGACGCGAAAGACCTCTCCGTCGAGCCGGCCGATGATGCCGATGACACTGCGCGTGCCGATGTCCAACGCGAAAATGCGTGCGGAATCGTCTTTGCTTTTTCTCACGTTTGATTTCCTCTTATTTCTTTCAGCGTCTTTGCGAGCCGGCCCTCCGCCGGCGTTTTCTCGTTGTTTTGCGAGGCGATCATCAGGATCTTGCAGTAAATCTCGGCCACCACCTGATACAGCTCGGGCGGTATGCTCGCGCCGACATCCAGCATACAGAGCAACGAAGCGGCGCTGTCGTCCCGATAGACCGGTATACCCTGCTTTTCCGCTATGTTGATGATCCCCTCCGCAATGTCGCCATAGCCGGAGGCAATGATGACAGGCGCCGCGTCCTTATCCGTGCGATACTTCAGCGCGACCGCTTTTTTGTTTTCTTTAGACAGTGACATCCACACCCACTCTTTTATAAGGAAGTGATTTAAAGACCTCCATAAGCGACCGGCTGCGTTTGAGCGGCAGAACGTTTATATTGGCGAATCTGTATTCGGAATCGTTGAGCCCCTCGCGCAGCAGGGGGCCGATCTCCTGAAAGCGGCCCTGTAGCCCCTCGGGGCAGAAGAGGGTAAAATCCACGCTGGAGCCGTGCACATACAGCTCGACCTCAAACCGGCCCGAGCCGTCGACATCCATGACCATCAGGATGTGGGTCTCCTCCTCGCCGCCGGCCGCCTTGTCGTTGTCCCCCGCCTCGGGATTGATCCACAGCTCGGTAAAGGCTCTCGTGCCGAAATAATCGAGCGGCAGGATATAGTGCAGCAGCGGCGTGAAGTTGCAGGGCGACGACAGGAGGCTGAACAGAATACTGTCGATCTTCTCGGAGGTCGCGCCGTCGGGCTCCCCCTTGGTCGTTTTATCGATCAACTTTGTCAGGCTGTCCATGACATTGGACGCGCTCCGCTGGCTTCGATTCAGGTTTCCCTCCAAAAAGCTCCGTGAGAGCTGCGTCAGCTGCTTTTTGCCGTCGTCGCCGAGATATTTGCGCAGGCGCACCGCTGTCTCCGCGACAAAATCCTCATTGGAATTGTAGCGGGAAAGGTTGTAGATCGTGATGGAGATGATCTTCTCCGCCTGGTCCGAAAGGAGCAGGCTGTTTCGCGCGTCCGTAAGCAGATCGAGCGTCTCCTGCTTGAGCGCGCCGATCTCCGCTTTCCCGGCCTGTGCCGTTAAAAAGGCCTCGGACAGGCGTCCCAGCCGATTTGTGAGCTCCGCGTTGCCGCGCAACGCCTGCTGCAAAAAGCTGAGATTGTTCGAGATCGAGGTCAAAATCCCCTGTTGTCGCATATTGGCGTGCACGGCCTTTAAAAAATCCGCGATCGCGAGCTGCACCTCCGGCTGCTGGCGATAGGCGGCGCTGACCGACCGCAGAAAATCAAACAGCTCGCCGTGAAACGAGGTCGAAGACGCCTCCTGATTCTGCATTTCCAGCACAAGATTGTCGGGGTCGATCAACAACGCGTCGAACAGCTTTTCGATGTTGGGGTCAAGGGTGTCGTTGTGCGCCGGCACCAGCTTGTAAATCTCCTCGATCATTGAGAGATTCTTTAAATAAGTGGCTGTCACGGTCGGGTCCTGAATCA
>CAZKRQ010000121.1:0-6366 GCA_964555125.1 uncultured Oscillospiraceae bacterium | reverse complement strand
TTTGTTAAGCCTAAAGACAACAAAAAGAGGTCACCGCAGAGCTACAGCTCCACAGCGACCAAGGGTTTCAATATACTTCCCAAAGCTATTTTTGCCTTAACTACACAATACGGCATTACTCCATCCATATCAAGACGAACCAACCCATATGACAATGCCATGGCCGGAGAATTTCTTTTCCATTCTCAAAGTCGAATGCATTCGTCTTTATAAGCCGGATGCCATCCTTCAAGACGCTCCTTGATATTTATATCGTTTTCTACAACCACGAATGCCTTCAGCTTAACGCCAAGCTCTCTTCTATCCCCAAAAACACCCTTCTTTGCGTTATCCTTCCCTACTCTATATTATTGGGCGGTTTTATTTCTGACTTTTCCTTCTGGAACAGCTCATTAGCCGGGGGCTTGACTTGTGTTTATGTCGTATCTTAAGCGCGCAAAGCGCAGCGTCTGTGCGATTGTACGCGCCCGCTCACATTTCATAAATCTCTTTTTGCGTCAGCATACCGATGCCTCTCGAGCTCAAAGCATCGACGGCGCACGCGCTGTCGTCGACCCGGACAATGACGCAGGCCTGTCCCTCGCGGCGGCAAACAAAAGCATACATATACTCGACATTGACGCCGGCGTCGGTCAGCACCTGGACCGCCTCGGCAAAGCCTCCCGGCCTGTCGGCAATCTGCACGGCGATGACCTCGGTCAGAGAGACCGTCAGGCCCTTTTCTCTCAGCGCCTTCTCCGCCTGCTCGGGCCGGTCGACGATCAGGCGAAGAATGCCGAAATCGGCGGTATCCGCGATCGAAAGCGCGCGAATATCTACGCCCGCCTCGGCGATCTTGCGCGTGATCTCCGCCATGCGGCCGGAACGGTTCTCCACAAAGATCGAAAGCTGTTTGACAGTCATGGGCGCGATCCTCCTGCTGTTATCATATTCTTTGCGGGGCATAGCTGCGGGTTTTCGCCCGCCCTATAAGGCTGCTCGCCTCCTTGTCCCCCGACGGGCGCCGCAGCGGGAGCGGGTCAGCAGCCGATCCCCCCGTTTTGGTATCCCAGCTCAAAAGCCCGTTCGTTGACCTCGATCGTTCCGGGCGGGACCGTTGCACGAATCGCCTCCCGCCAGAGCTTTTCGGAAAGGCCGAGAAACCTCGCCGCCACGCCGAGCAGCACAACGTTGACGCTCTTCGCGGAGCCTGCCGCCGCGGCGAGCGCAGGAGCGTCGACCACAACGGCGCGCCCCGCTTTGCGGCGCAGCTGGTCGGCGATATTCTGCGGATATTGCGCGTTGCCCAGAATCACCGGCATCGGCTCTATCCTCTCGGTGCTGGTGATCAGCACGCCGCCCTTTTTCAAATAGGGCAGCCAGCGCGCCGCCTCCAGCTCCTCAAAGGACAGGACCAGATCGGCCTCGCCCTTCTCGATCAGGCCGCTCCAGACCGTTTCGCCATAGCGCACATAGGTCACGACCGAGCCGCCGCGCTGCGACATCCCGTGCACCTCGCTGACCTTCACGTCAAAGCCCGCCTGCGCGAAGACGCGGCCCATCACCCGGCTCGCGAGCAGGGTGCCCTGCCCGCCCACGCCAACGATCAGGATGCTCTTTGTCTCCTTCACCTCAAACGCCCTCCTTTACGATCGCGCCGAACCTACAGGCCGCTGCGCATACGCCGCAGCCCGTGCACTGGCCGGGATCGATCACCGCGCGGCTCCTGCCGCCCTGTTCTGCGGGGCTCATGCGCAGCGCGGGGCAGCCTGCGTTGAGGCAGCGGCGGCAGCCCCTGCACGCCTGCGCGTCGACTCTGAGCGGCGCGGCGCGCTTCACCCCTTTGAGCAGCGCGCAGGGCCGCCGCGCGATGATGAGCGAGGGCGCCTTCGCGCCGAGCTCCTCGCGCACCGCGCGCCGCACCCCCTCTATATCAAACGGATCGACCACCCGCACCCGCTCGATGCCGAGCGCGTGCGCAAGCATCTCGAGATCCACCGCCGCTGTCGGGTCGCCCCGGAGCGTCAGGCCGTTCGCCGGGTTGTTCTGGTGGCCCGTCATGCCCGTAATCGAGTTATCCAGCACGATCACGGTTGAGATCCCGCGGTTATAGGCGATATTCATCAGGCCCGTTACGCCGGAATGGCAAAATGTGCTGTCGCCGATGACGGCGACGGAATTCCCGGCGCTTTCCGGCCGCGCCTTGTTGAAGCCGTGCAGCGCACTGACCGAGGCCCCCATGCAGACGCAGGTATCGACCATCGCGAGCGGCGCCTGCGCGCCCAGCGTATAACAGCCGATGTCGCCGCTGACATACAGATCGAATTCCTTGAGCGCATAGTAAAGCCCGCGATGTGGGCAACCGGCGCAGAGCACCGGCGGCCGCGGCGGAACCGGCTCGCCCTCGAAGCTGTCAAAGGGCAATTTCTCGCCGAGGATCGCCTCGCGAACCGTTGCCTGTGTGAATTCGCCGCACAGGGAGAATCTCTCCTTGCCGATCACCTGGATGCCGTTGGCCTTGCAGTGGTTTTCTATGATGGGGTCCAGCTCCTCCACGACATAAAGCGTCTGCACCTCTTTCGCAAACGACGCGATCAGCTCGACCGGCAGCGGGTTGACCATGCCGAGCTTCAGATAGCTCGCCCCTTCGCCGAGCGCCTCCCGCGCGTAGGTATAGGCCGCGCCGGCCGCGATGACCCCGATGGATCGATCGTGATATTCAACGCGGTTGATGTCCGAGGTCTCCGCATATTGGCGCAGCCGCAGCGTGCGCGCCTCGACAAATTCGTGGCGCGCCTTTGCCATCGCGGGCATCATGACGTTTTTCTGCACATTCTTCTCATAGTCCCTGAGCGGGCGCTCCCCGCGCGCGCCCGGCTCGACCAGGGAGCGCGAATGCGCAATGCGGGTAGACAGGCGCAGCAGCACCGGCGTGTCGAATCGCTCGGAAAGCTCATAGGCGAGCACGGCGAAGTCCCGGCACTCGGCGGAGTCGCAGGGCTCCAGCATCGGCACCTTCGCGGCGATCGCGTGGTGGCGGCTGTCCTGCTCGTTCTGCGACGAGTGCATCCCCGGATCGTCGGCGACGGCGGCGACCATGCCGCCGTTCACGCCGATATAGCTCGCCGTATACAGAGGATCGGCCGCGACGTTGAGCCCGACATGCTTCATCGCGCAAAAGCTGCGCGCACCGGCAAAGCTCGCGCCGGCGGCGGCCTCAAACGCCACCTTTTCGTTCGGCGCCCACTCGCAGTAAATCTCTTCATACGCTGCGGCCGCCTCGGTGATCTCGGTGCTCGGGGTTCCCGGGTAGGAGGAGATCACCTGAACGCCCGCCTCATAGAGCCCGCGCGCGACCGCTTCGTTGCCCAGCATCAATTCTTTCATGTATTCTCTCCGTTTCGCAGAAATTATCCCGTTTATATCGCGCTTTATTCGGTCCGCCCCGGCGCGGGATCCGTCTTTCCCGGCTCCCGCAAATCGACGATGCGCCGCGCCTTGCCGGTAAACCGCTCGATCGACTTCGGCTCGACCAGCGTGACCTTGATCTCCAGGCCGAGAATCTCCTTGATCCGCCGGTGCAGCTCGTCCTGCAAGCCCTTGAGCAGGCGAAAATCCTCCAACAGCGCGCCGTTGACGAGCTCCAGGCGCACCTCCATGCTGTCCGCGTAATTTTCGCGCCGGAGCACCAGCTGATAATTCGGGCTGATGTGCTCGACGCCGAGAATCGCGCTCTCTATCTGCGTCGGGAACACATTGACGCCGCGAATCTTGAGCATGTCGTCCGACCGGCCGATAATTTTGTCCATGCGCGCGCTGGTGCGTCCGCAGCGGCAGGGCTCGGTCTGGATGCGTGTCAGGTCCCTCGTGCGATACCGCAGCAGCGGTATGCCGCGCTTGGTCAGGTTGGTGACCACCAGCTCGCCGGTGCTTCCCTCGGGCAGCACCTCGCCCGTGTCGGGGTCAATGATCTCGCACAAAAAATGGTCCTCGCAGATGTGCAGGCCCGCCCGCTCGGTGCATTCGCCCGACATGCCCGGCCCGTTCAGCTCGCTCAGTCCATAGTTGTCGGTCGCGAAGAAGCCGCCGCCCCACGCCTCCTCGATCTCTCGGCGCATCTGGGGCGTGCTGCCCTCGCTGCCGAGCAACCCGAGACGCAGATGATAGCTGCTCATGGGGAACTGCGCCCCCGCCTCGCGCGCCGCTTCCGCGAGATACATGCAATAGCTGGGCGTCGCCACAATCGTATCCGTTCCGAAATCCCGCATAAATTTGAGCTGCTTGCCGGTGTTGCCCGCCGAGGTCGGCACGACCGTCGCGCCGATGCGCTCAAGGCCGTAATGCAGCCCGAGCGCGCCGGTAAACATGCCGTAGCCGAAACAGATCTGCACGATCGAATTCTCGTCCGCGCCCGCCGCATACACCAGCCGCGCCACCTGCTCCGCCCAATTGTCGAGATCCTCGCGTGTATAGCCCACTACCGTCGGGTTCCCCGTCGTGCCCGACGAGGCGTGCAGGCGCACGATCTCCTTCATCGGCGCCGCAAACAGGCCAAATGGATAATTATCGCGCAGATCGTCCGTAGTCGTAAAGGGGATTCGCCGCACATCGTCCAGAGACCGAATGCGCTGCGGCGCCGCGTCCGCGTCGTCCAGCCTCCGGCGGTAAAAGGGCACATTGCGATAGCAATACTCTACCTGCGCCCGAAAGCGCTCCAGCTGCAACGCCCGCATCGCGCCGCGGCTCATACACTCCATTTCCGGGTTCCAGATATGCTTCATAGCGCTTCGGTCTCTCCATTTCCTTTTCTGTTCTTTCATGATACCCGATATGCGGCAAAAAGTAAACCGGCGTCCTTCGCGGCGGTTCCATAAAAAACGAAGCGGCACCATCTGGCGTGAAAAGCTCAATCCCCTGCATTTCATCTGGGAGTGCTGTGGCTTTCGGCCTTGCATCTGCGCCTTGTTTTCTACACTCACTACCGCTTTCAACGACCCGTTCTTCTAAAATTCTTCCGAATATGCTATACTGAAATCATCAATTTCGGAGGATTCTGTCATGAAACGGTTGTCTGTCGTTGTCCCCTGCTATAACGAGCAGGAGGTTTTGCCGCTCTATTATGAAGCAATGGTCAAAACGGCGCAAGAGCTCTCCGATCTCGTCGATCTCGAGCTGATCTTTGTCGACGACGGGTCCCATGACCAAACGCTCCGCCTGCTGCGCGAGCTCGCCGAACAGGACAAACGGGTTCGCTATCTCTCCTTTTCCCGCAATTTCGGCAAGGAGGCGGCCATGTTTGCCGGACTCGAGAAGGCGGCGGGCGACTATGTCGCGATCATGGACGCCGATTTGCAGGACCCGCCCGCGCTGCTGCGCGAAATGCTTGTCGCCGTCATGCAGCAGGGCTTCGACTGCTGCGCAACCCGCAGGGTGACACGCAAGGGCGAGCCGAAGATCCGCTCCTTTTTCGCCCGTCTATTCTATAAGCTCATCAACAAGATGTCCAAAACCGAGATCGTCGACGGCGCGCGGGATTTTCGCGTGATGACCCGCCAAATGACCGACGCCGTGCTCTCTCTGAAAGAATACAACCGCTTTTCAAAGGGAATCTTTAGCTGGGTCGGCTTTGAAACCAAATGGCTGGAGTATGAGAATGTCGAGCGCGCCGCGGGCGAGACCAAGTGGTCGTTCTGGAAGCTGTTTCGCTATTCGCTCGAGGGCATCGTCGGCTTTTCCACCGCGCCGCTCGCGCTCTCGTCGGTCATGGGCTTTCTGTTCTGCTTCGTCGCCATCGTCATGGCGATCGCCTTCGCGGTCAAAACCTGGATCTGGGGCGATCCCGTCGCCGGTTTCCCGACGCTGATCTGCGTGATTTTTCTCATCGGCGGCGTTCAGCTCTTCAGCATCGGCATTCTCGGCCAATATCTCGCAAAGTCTTATCTCGAACTCAAGCGAAGACCCATTTATTTAGTCAAAGAAGAAAATGAAAAGAAACCATCATTTTAGATGAAACTCCCTTCCTGCCCCGGCCCCTTTCGCTAAGGCAGATGGAAGCAAAAAGAGTCCCGCAACATCGCCATTCGCCGATATTGCGGGACTTTCTCTCTTTTCTTTTTCTTCTCTCTTCTTAAGGTGCTATGAAAAGAATCCGCCGTATCTCAACGGCGCAATCTTCAGCCTTCGCGCGCCCGAAAAAGGAAACACAACGGATGCGCGCACCGGCGATGTATAGGCGGCAACGCCCTTCAAAAAGCCATAAAAAGCTGCCGGTAATATATCATCGGCGCGAGCCTCGGCTTCCCCGCAACCGAAAAAGGTTGGTAGCAAGCCGGAGCGTCGCGAGCGCGCTTGTACCCAAAGGGCACAGGCAAGCGAGCAGCGTAGGCG
>CAZKRQ010000120.1:0-6369 GCA_964555125.1 uncultured Oscillospiraceae bacterium | reverse complement strand
GCGCGAAGTTTTCCCGAACAGGGGAAACGGAGCTAAGCGGACTTTGCGACGACGCACGCCCTTGGCCTTTTATCCCGAAACCCGCGCGTTTCTGCGCGTCAGACGCGTTGGAAACATCGCGTCATAGACCGCGTCGAGATGGGCGCGGTGCAGCGGATCGCCGGGCGCGAGCCCGCTGCGCGCCATGATCCTGAAATCGACGCCGAACAGCTTCACCCGCAGCGCGGTCATCGCGAAGGCCGCCCGCTCATAAAACGCGATACGCCTCCTGCGCAGCAGCTCCTCCTGCGGGTTCGCCGCCCGGGCCGGGTCCTCGACCTCAAGCAGAATATCCATATCGGGAAAGGCCTCGCCCACCAGGCGCAGCGCCTCGCTGCCTACGCCGCCGCCCCGCCGCGCGCTGTCCACCGCGAAATAATCGACAAACAACACCCTGTTTGCGCGATCGATCAGGCAAAACAGATAGGCCACCGTCTCCCCGCCGTCTTTTACGGTCAGGCAGAGATAGCAGCCGCGGCGAACCATGGCGCGTATCGCGAAAAACGGCTTGATCTCGCTGCGGGGAAAATCCCGGGTCAGCCGCTCGCGATAGAGCGCGCGCATTTCGCGCAGGCCTGCAAATTCCACCGTCATAACAGTCTTTCTCCTCCCAATCTGCGCGGCACGCTCAGCGGCGCGGGATGATCTCGTGCCAGTAGCCGTCCGGATCCTCGATAAAATAAATGCCCATACTCTCGTTTTCAAAGCAGATACATCCCATGGCGGCGTGTTTTTCGTGCGCCGCCCGCATGTCGTCACAGGCAAACGCGAGGTGGGTCTCGTTGTCGCCGAGATCGTAAGCCGGCTTTTCAAAGTCGCGCAACCATGTCAGCTCAAGCCGGTAATCGGTCTGCCCGTCGCCGAGAAAACAGATCACAAAGCTTCCGTCCTGCGCGACTTTGCGGCGCAGCTCGCGCAGGCCGAGCGCCTCGCGATAAAAAGAGAGGGAGCGGTCGAGATCTTTTACATTGAGATTGGTGTGCGCAAAGGTGAACATATTGCCTCCTGTGAATCGGTTTCGGTGGGCCTTTCGGCCTTTTCAGATCGAAAAATCCTCTGAGTCAGAGCCCCGGTAATACCGCCCGCGTTCCGCCGTGAATTGCAGCGCGCAATAGTCGGGGTCATCGACGCCCAGAGGATAATACATCCTGTCCCCGGCGCGCCACAGGCGCTTTTTTATCTGCGGCGTTTCCAACACCTCCACACGGCCGGCAAGGCTCACGCCGCGAAAACGAAGCCGGTCGCAAAAATAAACGCTCGCTCTGTTGTCAGCCCGAAAACAGTGCACCTTATTCGAGGAGGTGTTTGTGGAAAACCAAAAGGTCCGAATACCCTCCCGCTCTCTGGGCGCGAGCATGGCTTTTGCGACCGGGAAGCCCTCTGCGTCGATATAAGAGAGCCAGCAGACGAGGGCTCTTTTGATCTGGTTTTCAATCTCCCTGCGGAGTCTCTGTTCCATGTGATCTCTTCCCTTCGGGCGTCCGCTCTCCGGCGGCGAAATAAGCAAAACATCTGCAGTGCACTGTGCGCGCATTGTTTTTTATCGCGGCGCCGCGTTGTCTCGCTTCTCCTCAGCATTGTAGCATATCCGCCGTCCGGCCGCAAATCCTGTCCGGGCACAGTCCGCGCGGTATTCGCATATTGTGAGGTGGAAACCATGCGGAAAGGGAGAGATGATTTTGGCTGTCATTTATGTATTCAACACAACCAACGGAAATATAGAGACCTATACGAGAGAGAAGAACGAGCCGATGCCCTACAATGTCGGCGGAACCCTGTCGGTCGGGGAGTTTCTCGGCAGCTATGACGTGGGCTGGACCGACGACGAAACCATGCGCGCCTGGAACCGATTCCGCGCCTTTGTCGACGAGCCGGTGCAGATCGACTATGCGTTTCGCCGTGTGACCGACTACGGATGCGAGACAAACGCGCAGCATTATGCCGGCACCGCCTTCACCGTCGGCGGCAATCTGGGGCCGGGGCGTTTGCAGCTGCTCCACGACGCGGCAGTCGCCTCGGGCGCGTGGAATCGGGTGGAAGCGATGACCGGCCGCTCGACGATCGTGCAATTTGACAAGCGCTATCAGCCCTCTACGCTTTTTTCAGGCGATGGTTGGCCCAATCTGTTCCGCGGCAGGGCCGGGAACCAGACCTTTGTTTTGCAGGACGCGCTCAACAAGCTCGGCTACAACGCCGGCAATCTGGACGGCCGCTTTGGCCCCAACACCGAGGCGGCGCTGCGCCGGTTTCAGGCGGCGCGCTTCCTGACCGAGGACGGCATCGCCACCCGCATGGAGTGGGAATCGCTGCTCAATATGTGTTGTCTTTGAGCGCGGCCCCGCGGCGGCGGGACAGGGCCTTTTGACGGGGCCTTTTTCTGGAAAAGGAACAGCGCGGAGCGGTGAGGCTCCGCGCTGTTCGCTTGATTGGCGCTTTCGCGACAATAACCCCCAATTGAGCTGGGTGTCGATAAAAAAGCTTTAGCAAAAGAGAGAACCTCCTGCGGAAAGGTGAGAGTAGTCTGGCAACCACAGTCAAACAAAGCAGGAGGTTCTGTCAAACATTGACCTAATGATTATAGCATGATTCAGCAAAAGAGCTGATTCGCTTAAATTGTACGGTGTGCCCCTTTAGGGGCAGCAGTGCAAAAAGTGTAGTGCAAAAAGTGTGATTGAAGTCCTTTTTCAATGCTCCCTTTAGGGCGCTTCCACAGGAAACAGGCCCTTTTGGGCCCTGCTCAAACCGCCCGCTCAACGGGTGATTTTGATTTGCGCTTCCAAAACGGCGGAATCAGGGCCGATGGGCGAAAACAGGCAGCAGCCCTGCCGGAACGCCGGCTTTGAGAGCGAGGTGGCCGTATATTTGCGCCGCATAAAGCCACATTGTGCCTTTATAGAACCGCCGCTAAGCGCTCTGCGTGCCGGACGTCTGCTCAGGCGCTGCGCCGCGTGTCGCCGTTTTTCTCCTGCGCCGGGGCGCCGGCCTGCCCCGCCCGCTTTTCATGGCGCCGGTAGAGCAGCCAGCACGCGAGGCTGAGCACCGCCGTCGCGACAAAGACCCAGATCGCCGTCTCATACTGCCGGGAGCCGAGCAGGTGCCCGCCCAGCGTCGAGGTCAGGACCGACGGCAGCCGCGCCACGCCGGTCAACAGCAGGAAGGGCAGCAGCCGCGCAGGCGTCAGCCCCGCCACATAGGCCAGCACATCCTTGGGCGTCCCGGGAATGAGAAAGAGGAAAAACAGGGTGGAATATAATCGCTTGGAATTCTGTAAAAATTTGAACTGCATCAGCTTTTCGCGGGAAACAAACACCTCCACAACCCTTGCGCCCACCTTTTTTGTGAAGAGAAACACGACGGCCTGCCCGATCAATACGCCCGCGTAGTAGAGCAGCGTGCCCTGCAGGCTGCCGAACGCATAGCCCGCCGCGATCTCAAACGGCTCGCCGGGGATGATCGCGACGATGATCTGAAACGCCGAGACGCCGACCATCATCGCCTTGCCCCAGATGCCGGTGCTCTCGACCCAGAGGCGAAACGCCTCCGGCTCGGCGGCGAGGCCGACCAGCTTTGCGCCGACCGTCGCGGTCAGCACGGCCATCAGGGCCAGAAACAGAAGGATCGAGACGGCGGCGAATAGCTTTCGCCGTTTTTGATAGGTTTTGTCATCCATAAGCGCCACCTCACCTCAACGCGTCTTTGGCGCGGCGCGCGAGCCTGGCCGTGCGAAAGAGATAGTCCCCGCCAAGCGCCGCGGCGCTGACAAACACAAACAGATAAAAGCTGATGCCGCGGCTGAGCAGCATCGCGGGGCTGAGCAGCTCTTTGGAAAAGAGCATCGAGAAGAGCAGCAGAAAGCCGCCCTCGCTGGCCCCGACCGCGCCGGGCAGAGGCAGCACCGCGACCGTGACATAGAGCAGCAGCTGCATCGAGACGACCGTCAAAAAGGAGAATCCGGACAGGCCGTAAGCGCGATAGACCCAGTAGGGGATCGAGTGCAGCATCGTGATTTGCAGCAGCGCCGTCAGCAACAGCAGCGCCACCTGTTTTTTGTGCGTCCGAAACAATACGGCGCTGCTGGCATAGGCGGAAAGCTGCGCGTCCACCTTTTCCTCCATGCGCCCGGTGTTTTTTACCCCGAGGCGGGCGAGCAGGCGCAGCACGCCGTGCGCCGCGGCGGGCGCGAGCCTTTTGGAGAAGATCGCGACGAGATAAAAGACAAGCAACAGCGCGTTGACCCCGACGCCCGCGAGCAGCAAAAAGCGGCTGGCGCCGAGCGCCTCGGCCAACAGCGCCCGCTGGGTGAAGAACGCGACCAGCGAGGCCGCGACCGAGACGGTGTGATAGCAGGCGAGCTGCACAAGCAGCGCGAGGGTCGAGTGCGCGAGGGGAACGCCGTCCTGATACATATAGTAGGCCTGCAACGGCTGGCCGCCTGAGGCAAAGGGGGTGATCGCGCTGCCGAAAAATCCGCTGAAAGCATAGCGGGCGGATCGCAGAACCGTCACATTTTTATGCCCCATCATACGCACTGCGCGCCGCAGGTTGAGCGCCTCGCAGGCAAGATAGACGCACATGCACAGGACGCCGCAGGCGATAAAGCGATAATCGGCGCCCGCCATCGCCGCGAATACCTCTTTGAGATTCTGACCGCGAAGCAGAAAATAAAACGCCGCCGCGACGAGCGCGAGCAGAAGCGCGCCTTTTTTTATGTATTCCCGAACCGAGGGTTTGTTATCCATAAAGCCTGTTCCTCCGAGCGCTGGCGGGTCGGACAGCCCGCGTCTATGCCTATTATAACGAAAAAGGATGAAGGGATTCTTCACATCGCCCAGAATTACCATAAAAAATGTGGCGGTGCGGCCGGCTTTCCGCGCGACTCATGTCGATGAAGTTTTTTCCGTCTTGCCGTTTCGGCCGCCTTCATGTTACTATGCTGAAAAAAGGCCGCGCGCTTTTATTCGGAGCGCGTGAGCGGCGCAGGACCGGGGTGGACATATTGAAAATCGACCGTTTGATCGGCATTGTGATGATTCTTTTGCAGCAGGAGAAGGCGACCGCCCCCGAGCTCGCGGAACGGTTCGAGGTCTCCAGACGCACCATCAACCGCGACATCGACGACCTCTGCCGGGCGGGCATCCCGCTCGTCACAACGCAGGGCTATGGAGGCGGCGTCTCAATCTCGCCCGGCTACACGGTCGACCGGGCCTTTTTCACCCAGGAGGAGCTACAGGCGATCCTGGCGGGGTTGCAGAGTCTGGACAGCGTCTCGATGTCCCCTGCCGGGAAAAGAGCCGGGGAAAAGCTCTCTCCCAATCAAAGCGCCGTTACCGACGACGTCGTTCGCATTGATCTCGCGTCCCACGATGTCGGGCCGCTGTCTGAGAAAATCGCTGTGATCCGAAATGCCATTCTGGCGCGTCGTATGCTTGTCTTCCATTACTGTTCGGAAAAGGGAGAGACGGAGCGCCGCGTTGAGCCGTACCGGCTGGTTTTTCAATGGTCCGCCTGGTATATTTTGGCCTATTGCCTCGAACGGCAGGCCTTTCGGCTGTTCAAGCTGAACCGGCTTTGGAATCTGCGCGTCGAGGAGGACTCTTTCCAGCGACGCGCGCTGCCCGACGCAGCGCTGGATCTCAACCGCTATTTTCGCGACGCGCGCAATTACCGCCTGCGGGCTGTTTTTTCTCCCGGCGAAAAATACCGCCTGATTGAGGAATACGGGGTTGATTGCTTTTCTGAGACAGAGGAGGGGCTGCTCTTTGAGCGGGATTTTGCGAGCTATGAAAACATGCGAAGCTGGGTTATGAGTTTTGGCGACAGGGTGGATGTTCTCGCGCCGCGGATGCTCGCGGAAGACCGTATAAAACAGGCGCAAAAGATTCTGGACCGGCGAAAACAGGGCGAAACATGACAGCGCGCTGTCGCGTTTTGGGTGTTATGATGGCGAAAATAAAGAACGGAGGCTGTCATCATGAAGATCGAATCGAGGTGCGGGCTGCTTTGCAGCGAATGCGCGTTCCGGGAATCTGTGGGCTGTAAAGGCTGTGCAGAAATGGAAAAACCCTTTTGGGCCGACAAATGCCCTGTGAAATCCTGTTGCGAGGGGAAATCGCAGGCGCATTGCGGTGTTTGCGACGATTTTGTATGCTCGCTGCTGCACACCTTCGCCTATGATATGGAGCAGAGCGACCAGGGCAAACGCATCGAGCAATGCAGGCGCTGGAATGCCGAAACACCGCAGGAATAAGGGTCGTGAGGGTTACGCACCCTCACACACCGCGCCAAAGGGCCGTGGCCCTTTGGAAACCCGGCGACGGGGTTTATACGCTG
>CAZKRQ010000119.1:0-6431 GCA_964555125.1 uncultured Oscillospiraceae bacterium | reverse complement strand
TAGATCGGGCGTGCTGGCGGTCAATGGCGACGGCGGGTATCCCTATACCGTACCGCTCAATTATTTTTATGAAGACGGCCATATTTATTTTCATGGGGCAAAAGCCGGGCACAAGGTAGATTCAATTTCGCGGGATGACAAGGTTTCTTTCTGTGTGGTCGGAATGGAGAAAAATGTTCCGTCGAAATTTACGACGTATTTTAAGAGCGTTGTGGTCTTCGGCAAAGCGGTTTTCGTTGAAAATGAAGAGGAAAAAAGAGGGGCGATAATTAAACTGGCGGATAAATTTTCGCCGGACGAAGCGCCCGAAACAAGAGACGCCGAGATCGCGCGCGAGTGGAGGCAGCTCACGGTGATTCGAGTGGATATAGAGCATATGACGGGAAAGCAGTCGATCGAGCTGACATAAGGTCAAGGGCAAGACCGCGGGGCTGCGCGCCCACGTCGTCGCGCGCACCGCTCCCTCAAACGCGCAGACAAGCTGCGCATTCTCGTCCGCTTTGCGGCTCCTCCTCATCCCGAAAAGTCAGGGGCGGACTTTTCAGGATAAAGGGCAAGGGCGCAAGGTCGCGGGGCTGCGCGCCCCGCACGGGCGCCAAAGGGCCGCAGGCCCTTTGGAAACCCGTGGGCAGAAAATTCATGGGAAAGGGATTCTATTGTCGATATAATTTGCCGGTTCCGTTCCCAAAAGGTTCTATTTTTTCATTACCAAAGTAGGCGTTATGTTTTAAAAAGCAAGACCAAATCATCAGAATAGAATTATCAAAGACGATTGGTTTTTTCTCTGAAATCTTCTTAATTTTGCTGCGGTTCCTCGTTGCTTTTGCAAATCCCGGCGCGCGGTGACGCGCGCCCACTGCGCGACAGCGCAGCAAAAAACAAGGGACGATGCGGCAAGCTATAAACCTCATATCAATCCGGCCACGGGTTTCCAAAGGGCCTGCGGCCCTTTGGACGTCGTGCGGGGGCGGGACCCCGCGAACTTATGAAAAAATCACCGTTAACCGAAATACCGGGCGTCGGCTCCGCGATGGCCGAAATGCTCGAACGCCTCGGCATCTGCGCGGTACGCGATCTCAACGGGGCAGACCCTCAGGCGCTGTTTGACCGGCTCTGCGCGCTTGAGGGAAAGCCGGTCGACCGCTGCGTGCTGTATGTTTTCCGCTGTGCGGTTTACTACGCCTCCACACCGCAGCCCCAGCTTGAAAAATGCCGCTGGTGGGCCTGGAAGGACGAGCCATGAACAGACCCGAAAATAAAAATACAGCGTTTGTGTATATCCTGCGCTGCGCCGACGGCTCCCTTTACACAGGCTGGACAAACGATCTCGCCAAACGCCTCGCCGCGCACAACGCGGGCACGGCGAGCAAATGCACGCGCGCGCGCCGTCCGGTCGCTCTGGCTTACTGGGAACAGAGAGAATCCCGCTCCGACGCGCTGCGGCGAGAAGCCGAGATCAAGCGCCTTTCCCGCGCGGACAAGCTGGCGCTGATCGACGCCGCGGCGCAGTGTGCGGAAAAATAGGGGAATTTGCGATGGATGTTTTATTTGAAAATACGTTTGAGATGACCCGGACGCGCTATCTCGAATTTTGCAACGCCCCCGCCGGCCTATCGGCAAAGCGGGCGTTGCGGCGATGGAAGCTGCGCGGCGACATACTGATCGCGTTGTCGGCGCTGCTCGTCGTTCTGTCGGCACTGCTTCGGGACTGGATCCTCACGGCCGCGACCTCGTTTTTGACGCTGTTCTGCCTTTACAACCGCATTTTCCGCCGCACGCGACTGAACCGGCGGCAATACGCCCGCATTCGCCAGGCGCAGACCACCCCGCAATGGCTGCGCACGGCCCGTTTCGGGGAGGACGCCGTCACGGTAGACGACGCCAACGCGCAGACCCGCTTCACCTATGCCGACTTTGCCGGCCTGAGCGAGGAAAGAGATATTTTTTATCTCTGGAGAGACGCCGACTTTGTTCTGCGATTGCCAAAGGATTGCTTCACTGTCGGAAATGTGGAAGAGTTTGCCATTTTTATACGGCAAAAAATCGAAGCCGGTCACGCTGTACAGACTGAAAAGGGAGGAAATACAAAATGAGCTATCTACCCACTGTCGCGCAGGCGCGCGAAATCATGGAGCGCTATAACGAGGAGGCGTTTCACCGCCGCCACGCCGAAATCGTATCGGGCGTCATGACGTATTTCGCGCGGGAATACGACCCCGAGCACACAGAATATTGGGCGGCGGTCGGGATGCTGCACGACCTCGATTTTGAGCGGTTCCCGGACGAGCACTGCGTGAAGGAGCAGCAGATCATGCGCGAGCTCGGGCTCGATGAGAGCCTGATTCACGCCTGCGTGAGCCATGGCTGGGGCTTGACCGGCGTAGACGCCGAGCCCGAACGGACGATGGAAAAGGTCCTCTTCGCGGTCGACGAGCTGACCGGCCTGATCGGCGCGGTCGCGATCATGCGCCCCTCTAAAAGCGTGAGCGATCTTGAGCTCAAATCGGTCAAGAAGAAATTCAAGGATAAAAAATTCGCGGCCGGCTGTTCGCGCGAGGTGATTGAAAAGGGCGCCGGGATGATGGGCGTCGAGCTGGACGCTCTGATCGAAAAGACGATCCTTGCGATGCGTTCCCTGATGGACCGCATGGAAATCTGAGAAAAGGGGATGCCGCGGCCTATGGATGAGAGCGCCAGGCTTCTCAAGCGCAATCTGCTCTTTAACACGGTGGGCAACCTGGTCTATTTTGCCTGTCAATGGCTGGTGACGGGTTTTTTTGTCAACCGGCTCGCGGCGAGCGCCGCCGACGGAATCTATAACGGGGGGCTGCTCAACACGGCGATGGCGGTCACAAACGTGTTTTTGACGCTGGCCTCTTTCGGTATGCGCACATTTCAGGTTTCGGATATTCAAAATCAGTATTCTCAGCGGACCTATATCGCGTCGCGCCTGTTCACCATCGGCGGGTCGCTCGCGCTCTGCGGCGGCTATACGGTGCTCATCGGCTACACCGGCGAACAGGCCGCCTGCATCGCTCTTTATCTGCTTTATAAGCTGTTGGAGTCTCTGACCGACGTGTTTCACGGCTGCTGTCAGAAGCGCGAGCGGATGGACGTCATCGGCATCTCCTACGCGGCGCGCGGGGTTTTGACGGTGGCCGCGTTTTGCGGCGTCTACGCGGTGTGCGGACGGCTTTTCCCGGCGCTGGCGGCGATGACGGCGCTCTGTTGGGTTTTCAGCCTGTGGTATGACGTCTGGCGCACCCGCCCTTACTACGTCGATGCTCCGCGCGCCCCGTTCTCGCGCGTTTGGCCGCTTTTGCTCGAATGCCTTCCGCTGGTCATTTACAGCTTTTGCAATACGGCGGCCTCCTCGATTCCGAAGCTGGTGCTGGAACGAATTTGCGGAACCGGCGTGATGGGTATTTATTCCTATGTCAACTCGCCTGTTCTGATTTTACAGGTCGGCGTCGCTTTTCTGTTTACCCCCTTTATCACCGTGTTCGCCGGCCGGCTGGCGGCGGGGGATAAGGCGGGCTTTCTCAAAACGGCGCTGCTGATTTCGCTGGGCGTGTGCGGCATCGGCTTAGCCGGCCTGCTCGGCGTGCGGCTGCTGGGGCGGTGGGGGCTCAACCTGCTGTATGGGGAGGAGATCGCGGCCCACGCCGGCTTGCTCGTGCCCATGGTCATCTGCACGGCGCTGACCTCTCTCGTGCTCTTTTACTGTATGCTGCTGACCGTGCTGCGGGATATGAAGGGGCTCATTCTTGGCAATCTTCTGGGCCTGGTGGTCAGCGCGGCGGTGAGCGCGCCGCTCGTGCGGGGGTTCGCCATGTTTGGCGCCTCCTACGCGACGATGCTGACGCTCGCCGCGCAGTGTGCTGCGCTGATTCTCTTTGGCCTGCGCGCGCTGCGGCGGTATGCCGCGCCGTAACGGTGCCGACCGAAGGAGGGGAAACGACCGCACGGCCGTTTCCCTTTTTTTGACGGACGCGCTTGCATGAGAGGGAAGCCGCGCCCGAAACTGTCGTGTGCGGGTCTGTCGGCCCGATTTAGTGGCCGGAATCGTTCCGGGGTGACGCGCTCGAAGCGCCCGTTGCGGAGGTTTTGGGCAGGAATCTTTGCAAAACGGTTTACTTTTGGCGCAAACTATACTATTATTTGTATACCGAAGCAATGACAGGCCTTCGATTGTTCCACGTGGAACATCGAAAGGCGACGGGTTGAAAAACGCTGTTGTTCCACGTGGAACAATCAAACAGGGGAGTATATATGGGTAAGATCATCGCCATCACAAACCAGAAGGGCGGCGTCGGAAAAACGACGACCGCCGTAAATCTGGCCGCCGCGTTGGGCGCGCTCGGCAAAAAAGTGTTGCTGGTCGACATCGACCCGCAGGGGAACGCCACCAGCGGCTACGGGGTCAACAAGAGGACCGTGCAGGGCTCGTCCTATGATCTGCTGACCGGCCAGCGGGAGTTTGAGCGCATCTGCCTCAAGACAAAATACGCCAATGTATTCCTCGTGCCCGCGCACATCAACCTCGCCGGGGCCGAGCTCGAGCTGGTGCAGATGGAGCGCAGGGAATACCGGCTGCGGGACGCCCTCCTGCCGCAAAAACAGAGCTTTGACTTTGTTCTGCTCGATTGCCCGCCCTCGCTCGGCCTGCTCACCCTCAACGGGCTGACCGCCTGCGACACCCTCCTGATCCCCGTGCAGTGCGAATATTACGCGCTGGAGGGGCTCTCTCAGCTCATGTCCACCGTGCGGCAGGTGAAAAAGCTGTATAACCCCAATCTCGAGCTGGAGGGGGTGCTCATCACGATGTTTGACAGCCGCATCAATATCACCTCGCTCGTGGTCGACGAGGTCAAAAAATTCTTCCCCCAAAAGGTCTACAGCACGGCCATCCCGCGCAACGTGCGGGTGTCGGAGGCGCCCAGCTTCGGCAAGCCGATCAAATACTACGACTCGCGCTCGAAGGGCTCGGAGGCCTACGACGCGCTCGCGCTCGAGGTGCTCGAGCATAACCGCAGATTTGGAGGTGGTCAGTGATGGCGATCAGCAGCCTGGGCAAGGGCCTTGACGCCCTGTTTTTAGACAATGCCTCCGAGGCGGAGGGCCCGGTCACCGAGCTGCCCATCAGCGAAATCGAGCCGGACCGCTCGCAGCCGCGCCAGACCTGGGACGACGACGCCCTCGAGGAGCTCGCGAATTCCATCGCGCAGCACGGCGTGCTCTCGCCCATCCTCGTGCGGCCGACGCCCTCGGGCAGCTATCAGATCGTCGCGGGCGAGCGCCGCTGGCGCGCGAGCCGGCTTGCGGGCAAGACCACCATCCCCGTCATCATTCGCAGCCTTTCGGATCTGGAGGCGATGACCTTCGCGCTGATTGAGAACCTGCAGCGCGAGGATCTCAACCCGGTCGACGAGGCGCTCGGATACAGGCAGCTCATGGAGGTCGCGGGCCTCACGCAGGAGCAGGCCGCCAAGCAGGTCGGGCGATCGCGGCCCGCCGTCGCCAACTCGCTGCGCCTGCTCGGCCTCCCAAAAGAGGCGCTCGACCTGCTCAGGGAGGGGCGCATCACCACCGGGCACGCCAAGGCGATCCTCTCCATCGCCGACGACAACCTGCGCGTCTCGGTCGCGCGGCAGGTCGCCGAGAGCGGCATGACCGTGCGCGAGGCGGAAAAGCTCTGCGCCAGGCCCGCCAGGCAGGAAAAGCTCAAGCTGCCCAAGGCAAAGAGCGCCGTCGCGCAGGAGGTCGAGCTCTCGCTGCAAAACGCGCTCGGGGTGGAGTGCCGGGTGCAGTACAAGGACGGAAAGGGCACCCTCTCGGTCGATTTTTACTCCAAAGACCAGCTCTTTGAGTTCGCCAACAGGCTCGGCGGGGAGGTTTGACCCGCCCGAACCATTTAACCGATAGAAAAACGCTCTTACACGGACGGAACAGGAACGAGTTATCAAAGAAAGGAATCAACAGATATGTTAGACATCAAAGCCATTCGAGAGAATCCGCAGGCGATCAAGGAGCGCCTCAAGGTGCGCGACAAGAACTATGACGCTCAGATCGACCAGATCATCGAGATCGACCGCGAGCGCCGCGCACGCCTGACCGAAATCGACGCCATGAAGGCGAAGCAGAACAGCGTCTCCAAGCAGATCCCCCAGATCAAAAAAGAGGGCGGCGACGTTTCGGCCGTTATGGCGGAGATGAAGACCCTCTCGGAGAGGATCAAAAACGATTCGGTCGCGCTGGGCGAGCTCGAGGAGAAGCAGAAGACCATCCTGCTCGCGATCCCCAATACGCCGCATGCGTCGGTGCCGTTCGGCGCCGACGACAAAGACAACACCGAACAGCGCCGCTGGGGCGAGCCGACCCATTTCGATTTCGCACCGAAGGCGCACTGGGAGATTGGCGCGGCGCTCGGC
>CAZKRQ010000118.1:0-6444 GCA_964555125.1 uncultured Oscillospiraceae bacterium | reverse complement strand
CTTGATAAGGGTCTTTCAAGCTTCAATATTGTTTAATTTTCAAGGTCCTTTGCGCGCCCCCTTCATGAGGCGCAAGATTGATTATATAGATTTGCGGGGTAAAAGTCAACACCTTTTTTTGGTATTTTTGCAACCGTGCCGAGCGTGTCGGGCTCGTCCTCCTTTTCCTTTCTCAGCCGCCCTTCGGAATGCCGAACAGCCGGCGCAATATCGGGACCCGGCGCAGCAGCTCGTAGCCCGCCACGGACAACAGAAGACTTCCCGGCAAAATGACGGCAACCTGCAACAGGCGGCCCTGCACCCCTCGCAGGACATAGTAGCCCAACGCCACCAGCAGGGACTGATGCAGCAGATAGACCGGGAAAGACGCGCGGCGCAGATACGCCGACAGACGGGTCTGCCGGTTGAGCCGGCGGCGCCCGGCGGTCAGGCAGGCCAAAACGCCGAGCCAACACACGAGATTGACCGCGAAATCGCCGTAAAAGGCGGCGGCCCCATAGGCGCAGACCAGCGCCGTCTGCACCAGCGCAAATAAAATCCAGATCAGCCTTCTGTGCCTGTCCAGCGTCGCCGCCACGGCCTCGTTGCTCAGGACGTAGTAGCCGAGAAGATAGAGCGCGAGGTTCTTCCCCAGGCTGTACCCGCCGAAATTGCCCAGATAATAAAAGAGCCATACCGGCACAAAGAGCAACAGCAGGGCGGACAGGCCAAACCGCTCCACCCTTGGCGCGATTTTTTCATAGGGTATGAACCCCGCGACCGCCAGACCCAGCAGCGCAATGATAAACAGGAACAGCAAAAACCACAGATGGCCGGGCGTAAAGCCCCCGTCATAGCCGCTGAAATCGGTCAGGTGGGTAAAAAAATAGCGGTAGTTCTCCAGATACCCGCCGTCATACCCCGAGAAGAATCTGCGCGCGTAGAAGGTCTGCACCGGCACAAGCAGCAACAGCCCGCTCACGAACGGCAGCAGCACCTTGCGAAGGCGCTCCTTTGCGAAGCCCGCGCGGCCGCGCGCCTCGATGGAATAGCGCGCGCTGATGCCCGCGATGGCGAACAGCACCGGCATAAACCAGGGATTGACGCCGACGATGAGTGCGCTGAGCAGACGGCTCTCCCCGCCCCACACATAAAACTTTGCGCCGTAATCATTCCAGATCATAAAGGTGTGCACCGGGAAAAGAAGCAGGATCATGGCCGACCGCAGATTATCCAGGTCGTGCCGCCGCGCGCGCCGTTCCATCCTTCACTCTCCCCCCAGATGCTCATAAAAGTAAGCGTCATATTCCTCCAGCGTGACGCCGGCAAACACAAATTCCCGCGTTCCGCCGTCCCCGGCGCCGCCGAACAGCAGCAGGCCCTCCCGCTCGAGCCGCGAAATATCGGCCGTGACCTCGACCCTGCTGATCCCGCCTTCCTCCTCCTCACTCATCAGGGCGCCGGTCTGCATATTGCAGGCAATGCGATAGACCACGCCGTCATCCGACTGGTAGGAGACAGTCGCCCCCCTGACAAAAAGGTCGGTGAGGTAAAGGCCCGTAGAAATATAAAAGGTGCCGCCCTCTCTGGTGAACTGCACAAACTCCATCCCGCCGTCTTCCGTTCGGGAAAACCACATGCCGTTCAGCCTGTCCCAGAGCTCCTGCTGCGCGAGAAAGGTCCCGGCGGGGCTTTTCTCCTGAACGGGCTCCTCCGTCTCCTCCGGCTCCGGCTGTATGACGGGCGGCTGCTCCGGCGGCGTGGCCGGCCTCGCGCAGCCCCCCACGGCTTGCAGCAGCAGAAGAGCGGCCAGCAGAACGGCGGCCGTCAGGGCTCTTTTTCTTGTCTTCATTTTCAATCACCTCGTTCTTCTGCCGCGCTTCGCGGCAAAGCTCGTCCGCATAAGCGTCCCTGAAGGGAGCGCCGCTCCGGCATGTCCGCGCGCAGCCCCGCTTCGCGGGCTCTGCAAACGCTGTCTTTCTCTGACTCAACGCCGGGCTAGGCCTTAAAGGTCCTTTTCCCCCTTCGGGCTACCCGTTTCTCCCCGCCAGCGCGGCCGGCAAACATCGCGCCGCACACCACCGCCGTCGCGGGGATGGTGAACAGGATGGTGAAGCAGCCGATGAGCGCCTGCAGCAGCTCGATGATCACCAGCTCGAGGCTCATCAGCTCGAGCACCGAGTTCTGATAGGCGATGAGCAGCAGCGTCACCGACAGCGAGCCGCCGATATAGGCGAGCACCAGGGTGCTGATCTGGGTCCCGATGATGTCCCGGCCGATGTTCATGCCGGAGCGCATCAGCGTTTTGAAATCCGCGCCGCCCTTCACCTCGTTGAGCTCGCTGACCGACGACGCGATCGACATCGAGACGTCGAGCGTCGCGCCGAGCGCGCCGATGAGGATGGCGGCAAAGGTGATCGCCCGCAGGTCGATCGGCTCGTCGAGGATAAACGAGACCATCATCGTCTCCTCGTCCACCGAGCCGGTGATCTTCATCCACTCATTGAGGAACGCGGTCAGCGCCCCCGCGACCGCGACGCCGCCGATGCACCCGAGCGCCGAAGCGACGCTCTTTCGGTTAAAGCCGCCGATAAAAAACGGCGTGATCATAATGCTGTAGAAGCAGATCAGGATTGCCCACAGATAAACGTTGAGCCCCGAGAGAATCGCGGGGATAAAGACCAGAAAAATCGAGAGCACCGAAAGGCCGAGCGCGACGACGGTCGACAGCCCCTTAAAACGCGCAAAGACAATCAGCAGGATAAAAAACACCAGCGCGGCCGGGACAAGCTGCTTGAGCCGGATAAAATTGCCGGTCGTATAGTCGCTGCTCGTCTCGGGCGTCAGATAGACGAACACCCAGTCGCCCGGCTCAACGGGAACCTGCGAAACGCTGCTCAGCGTGTCGTAGCTCTGGGTCGCGACCAGCGTCTCCCCCCGCCTCTCGCCCGAAAGGATTGTGCCCGAATATTTGATCTGGGTCTGCACCATCGTGAGCGAGCCGCCCAGCGGGATCTCGTCCACCCGCCGGTCGAGAATCGCGTCCACCCGAACGGCGTAGGTGTCGGTGATATAGCTCGTCTGGCCCGTAAACATCGCCGCGTTTTTTGCCGCGATGCGGTTGCCGATCACGATGAACGCCACGGACACGGCCAGCAGCAAGCCATAGAGGAGCACCTCTCTGCTTTTCTTCTTCATGGGTTCCGTTTTCTGTCCTTCCTTCGGTTTACACTACTATAACACACTTCCTCTCTGTTTGCACCATGCCGACCTTCTTATTAAAATACAATTTAAATGCGCAATTTTAACAGAAAGGCTTTTCATTTTAAAAAAACGTGATACAATCAATAGAAATACCCGGAGAATGGAGGACGCAAATGGAACGACTGATCCTCAAAGGCGGCAGCGTGCTGGATGTGCGGCGCGGCGAGCTGCTGCGCGCCGACCTCGCCGTCGCCGGCGGCAAAATCGTCGAGATCGGCCCGGCCCTTGCCGGGACACGCTGCATCGACTGCGGCGGCAAATTTCTTCTGCCCGGCCTCATCGACGCGCATATGCATATCGAAAGCACCCTCGTCACGCCCCGCACCCTCTCCTTTCTGCTCGCCAAAAAGGGGACGACCACCTGCATTGCCGACCCGCACGAATTCGTCAATGTCAAGGGCGCGGCCGCGCTTCGCTGGCTGACCGGCGCGGTGCGCGGCCTGCCCGTCACCTATAAAATCATGGTGCCGAGCTCGGTGCCCGCGACCCCCTTCGACACCAACGGCGCGGGCAAATTTCTCGCGCGCGATATGGCCGAGTTTCTCGGCGCGCCCGGCGTGCTCGGCCTGGGCGAGATGATGTGCTTTCGAGACGTGCTGGAGGGCAAAAAAGAGGCGATGGACAAGATCGCCCTGTGGCGCGGGCACCCGATCGACGGGCACGCGCCCGGGCTGAGCGATGAGGAAAACGTCCGCTACCGCGCGGCGGGCGTTTTGACCGACCATGAGTGCACGACCTGCGCCGACGCCCTTTCCAAGCTGCGCGCCGGGCTGTGCGTCCTGATTCGGGAGGGCTCGGGCGCGCAGAATCTGCGCTCGATCGTCGGCGGGCTGCGCGCTCAGGGCGTGCCGCTCGACCGCTGCTGTTTCTGCACAGACGACAAGCATCTGGCCGACATCGAGACGCAGGGGCATGTCAACCACTGCGTCAATCTCGCCATCGAGTGCGGCGTCGCGCCCGCCGAGGCCATCCGCATGGCGACGCTTGGCGCGGCCGAGATCTACGGCCTGGACGAGATCGGCGAGCTCATGCCCGGCAAACAGGCGGACATTCTGGTCTGCGACAGCCTCGAGCGGGTCGACCCGTCGCTTGTGCTGAAGGAGGGGCGGGTCGTCGACGACAGCTGGCTGCAAACCGCGCCCGAGCTGCCCGCCGCGCCCGAGCTGCTCGACACGGTGCGGCTCGGCGAATTGACGTCCGCGCGCATCGCCGTCGCGGCGCATGAGCAGGACCCGGTCATCGGCATGGTCGAGGGCCAGCTGCTGACCGATCATCTGGTCGAGCGCCTGCCGCAGCGGGACGGGCTGTTCCTCCCCAACGAGATCTACAACAAGCTCATCGTTGCCGAGCGGCACGGCCGCAACGGCAATGTCGCCGCCTGCGCGCTCAAGGGCTTCGGCCTGCGCGGCGGCGCGGTCGCGACCTCCGTCTCCCACGACTCGCATAATCTCATCGCCGCCGGGGACAACGACGCCGACCTCATCGCCGCCGCCAGGCAGGTCGAGGCGATGCACGGCGGCTTCGCGGTCGTGTCGGGCGGGCGGTTGCTCGCCGCGCTGGCCCTTCCCGTCTGCGGCCTTGTCAGCGAGCAGCCGGCCGCGCAGGTCGAGCGCGGGGCGCAGGCTGTCATCGACGCGGCGCGCGCGCTCGGCGTGCCCGAAGGACTGGACCCCGTCATCAACCTCTCCTTCCTCGCTCTGCCCGTCCTGCCGAGTCTCCGCCTGCTCGACACCGGCCTTTTTGACGCCGACCGGTTTGAGATGCTCTGAGCGCGCAAATGCCGCGTATTTTGCTGCATCTCAGGCGCTGCCATTCGCCTGAAGCTAAAAAAATGTGAAAGAGAGACGCACAAAATGGAAGCATTCGCCTATCATATGCCCACAAAAATCGTTTTCGGAAAGGACGCCGAGCTGCAAACCGCCGTCTGCGTGCGCGAGCTCGGCGCGCAGAGGGTTCTGATTGTATACGGCGGGCAGAGCGCTGTGCGCAGCGGCCTGCTTGAGCGCATCGAGCGCAACCTTGAGCAAAATGGCGTTGCCTGCGACAAGCTCGGCGGCGTCGTGCCCAACCCGCGGCTCTCGCTTGTCCGCGTGGGCATTGAAAAGGCGCGCCTGTTCGGCGCGCAGCTCATCCTCGCGGTCGGGGGCGGCAGCGTTATCGATTCGGCCAAGGCGATCGCGCACGGCGCGGCAAATCTCGACGCCGACGTGTGGGATTTCTGGCTGGGCAAGCGCAAGCTCGAGAGATCCATGCCGGTCGCCTCGGTGCTCACCCTCTCCGCGGCGGGCAGCGAAACGAGCAATTCCGCCGTCATCACCAACGACGAGGTAAAGCCCAACTGCAAGCGCGGCCTCAACACACCCTTTAACCGCCCGCGCTTCGCGATCATGAATCCCGAGCTGACCTATACTCTGCCCGTATACCAGATCGGCGCGGGCGTGACCGACATCTTCCTGCACACCAGCGAGCGCTATTTCGCCGCGCACCGCGGCAATGACCTGACCGACGAATTCGCCGAGGGCCTGTTGCGCACGCTGGTCTCCTGCGGGCCGGCCGCGATGGCGAACCCGCGGGACTATCACGCCATGAGCGAGATCATGTGGTGCGGCAGCGTCTCCCACTGCGGCCTGACCGGGCTCGGCGGCGCGGCGGCCATCGGCGGCAAGGAGGGGGACTGGGCCTGTCATCAGCTGGGCCATGAGCTCTCCGCGCGGTATGACGCGACCCACGGCGCGACCCTCGCCGCTGTCTGGGGCGCGTGGGCGCGCTATGTGCTCGACGCCGGCCCCGCGCGCTTTGCGCGGCTCGGCCGCCGTGTGTTCGGCATCACGGAACCCGACGACGGCGACGCCGCCCGCGCCGCGATCGGCGCGGTGACCGCCTTCTTCGAGACCCTCGGAATGCCGACCGGCATCACAAAGCTTGTCGGCCATGCGCCCGACGACGAAACGCTCCGCGAGCTCGCCGACAGCTGTTCCTTCGGCAACACCCGCACCATCGGCGCGTTCCGCGTCCTCGCCCGCGACGACATGTACAACATCTACCGCGCCGCGCTGTAGCTTCTTTTTAATGAAATGTCAGGGGCGGACTTTTCGGGATGGAAGGTCAAGGGCATGAGGCCGTGAGGACTACGCGTCCACGTCGTCGCGCGCACCGCTGCCTCAAACGCGCAGGCAAGCAGCGCATTCTCGTCCGCTCCGC
>CAZKRQ010000117.1:0-6450 GCA_964555125.1 uncultured Oscillospiraceae bacterium | reverse complement strand
TCGGGCGGCGAGCAGCAGATGCTTGCCATCGGCCGCGCCATGATGTCTGAGCCCGAGTTCATCATGTTTGACGAGCCCTCTCTCGGCCTCGCGCCGGTCATCGTCAAGCAGGTCTTCAAGATCATCAAGCAGATCAACGCGACCGGAACGACGATTCTTCTGATCGAGCAGAACGCGAAGCAGGCGCTGCAATGCAGCGACTTCGCCTATGTTCTGGAAAACGGAAGAATCAACATGCAGGGCGATTCCAAAGAATTGCTCGTAGACCCCCGTATTGTCAAGGCGTATTTAGGAGAATAGAATGAACCAAACTGTCGGCATCGGAATATTGGGATGCGGAAATATCAGCGAGATCTATCTGAAAAATCTGACGTCGCTGTTTCACGGTGTTCGGGTGATCGGCGTCTGCGACGTAAACGACCGGCTCGCCGAAGAGAAGACGGCGGCCTACGCGCTGCCGCGCCGGTTTCACAGCTTCGACGAGATGCTGGCGAGCGACGAGGTCGAGGTTGTGCTCGACATCTGCCCGCCGCTGCTGCACTATGAGCTGAACAAAAAAGCGCTGCTCGCGGGCAAGCACGTCTATTCGGAAAAGCCGTTGGCGGCCGAATACGCGCAGGCGCGCGAGCTGGTGGCGCTGGCGGAGGAGTCGGGCCTGTTGATCGGCTGCTCGCCGGATACGGTTTTGGGCGCGTCGGTGCAGACCTGCCGCAAGCTGATCGAGGGCGGGCTGATCGGCGAGGTCGTCGGCTGCTCAGCCAACCTGATCAAGCGCGGGGTCGAGACCTGGCACCCCAACCCGAACTTCCTCTATCAGCCGGGCGCGGGCCCGCTGTTGGATATGGGCCCCTATTATATCGGCACCCTGTTGCAGCTGGCCGGCCGCGTCAGCGCCGTGCAGGGCATGAGCGGCATATCGTTTAAAGAGCGGGTCATCACCTCCCAGCCGCATTACGGCGAGATCATCCACGTCAATGTGCCGACCTATGTCAACGCCCTGCTGGAATTCGAGAGCGGCGCGCTGGGCACGCTGACCATGACCTTTGACGTCCACAAGGCAAATCTGCCCTTCGTCGAGATCTACGGCGCGCAGGGCACCCTGAGCGTGCCGGACCCGAACTGCTTCGGCGCGTCCCCGATCCTGCTCTACCGCCCCGAAAAGGGAGAATGGCTCGAGATGCCGCTGCTGTTCGGCTATGCGGAGAACAGCCGCGGCCTCGGCCTGGCGGACCTCTGCCGGGCGATCCGCGAGGGCGGCGGCGTGCGCGCGAGCGCGCAGGCGGCCCTGCACACGGTGGAGATCATCGAGTCGATTCTGGCAAGCGCGCAGAGCGGCTCGAAGGTAAAGCTGGAGAGCGGCTACAACAAGCCCGCGCCGATGTGCGGCGAAGACGCGCTGAAACTTTAAAAGCAACAGGAGACACCAATGCTGACAAGAAGAGTCATTTTGAGAGAGCCGGGAAAGTTCGAGATCATCCGCGAGGAGATTCAGCCGAAGGATCGCGAGCTGCTGGTGAAGGTCGCCGTCTGCGGCCTTTGCAACTGGGAGATCAACCATTTTCAGGGGATCGTCGGCCAGTGCCCGCAGACGCTCGGCCATGAATGGGCCGGCGTTGTCGTCGGCATGGGCAAGGATGTCGTGGGCTTTGAGATCGGCGACCATGTCGTCGCGATGCCGGTTTATGTCGGCTTTGCCGACTATGCCGTGATCGACTTTGAGCGCGTTGTGAAAATCAGCAGGGAGCTTCCGCTGACCCATGCGCTCGGAGAGCCGCTGAAATGCGTCGTGACCGTAACCCGCGCGGCGAACGCGAAGCCGGGCGACTGCGGCGTGATCTACGGCTGCGGCCCGATGGGACTCTGGTGCACCCAGATTCTGGCCGGCGGCAACCTGAACGCGCTGGTCTGCGTCGACACCGACGACGAGAAGCTGGCGCTCGCGAAAAAGTACGGCGCGACCCACACGGTAAACCCGCTGCGGGACAATGTGGTCGAGAGCGTGACGCAGGCGACAAACGGCCATCTCGCCGATTTTGTGATCGAGGGCACGGGCATACCCGAGGTGCTGAACGACAGCGTAAAGCTGCTGCGCATGACGGGCCGCGGAAGAATCGTCCTGATGAGCTCGCACAAGCACGCCTGCAAGAATTTCGACTTCCGGGATATGGTGACGCGCTGCGCCGAGCTGGTGGTGGCGCACGCCAAATACAGCGAGGATCAGATGGAGGATATGCGCCGGGGGCTTCGCCTTTTGGAGCGCGGTGTGATCCGTATGGACGACATCATCACCCATCAATATGAGCTGGCGGAGATCGCGACGGCCTTTGACAACCTGATCTCGAAGCCCAAGGGCTATATCAAGGGCGTCGTTGTGCCCAACGCGCAGTGAATCGCGGCAGTTTGAAAAGAATTGCGAATCCGCGTTGGAAGCGCATACGCATAACGGGATTTTCCGAACAGGATTGTTGTTTCAAGAGGCGCAGCGTGTAAGCGGTGGTGAGATAAGGAAACAGAGCGCCTACCGGGCCTGCGAAGCAGAGCCGCTCGTCGTCGCGCGCACCGCTACCTCAAACACGCAGACAAGCTGCGTATTCTCGTTCGCTCCGCGGCTCCTCCTCTTCCCGAAAAGTCAAAGACGGACTTTTCGGGAAAAAGGTCAAGGGCATTCAGGGCATAGGACCGTGAGAGCTACGCATTCTTATGCTCTGTACCAAATTCGGTGGTGAGTGTAAAAAAACAAAGCGCAGATACAAGGCCGAGAGCCGCAGCACTCCTTGATGGAATGCAAGGCTTGAGAACGCCGTAGCTGTGCTTTTTGCGTTGGATGCGGCCGCTTTGTTTTCTTATGGAACCGCCGCCTACGCGCCGCGCCTTTTGGCGTGACAGAGAAAAAGGAGGAAGCCGAATGAGATTGGGATGCTTTGGAATAGCGAAGGATGTGGAGGCGGTCGCGCGGTCGGGCTTTGATTTTATCGAGCTGAATCTGCGCGAGCTCGTCGAGATGGACGACGCGTCCTTTCTGTCGCTGCGCGCGCGGCTGCGCGACGCGGGCCTCGGCGCGGACGCCTGCTCATGGGTGCTGCCCGTCGAGCTCGATCTGACGGCGCCCGGCGCGCGTTTTGAGGATTGGCGCGCGTATCTGCAAAAGGGCGCCTCGCGCAGCGCGTCGCTCGGCGCAACGCTCTGGCCGCTCGGCAGCGGAAAGGGCCGCGGCATCAAGCCGGGAAACGGCCCCGAGGCGGAGCAGCGCGCGCGGTTCGCCGATTGGATCGCCCGCCTGGCCGCCGTCGCGGCGGAATCGGGCATAACGGTTCTGATCGAGCCGCTCGGCCCCGCCTATTCCAATTATCTCGGCAGGATCGCCGAAACGGCGGCGTTTGCGAGAGAGCTCGCGGCGGCGAATGTCGAGACCATGTGCGACCTGCGCCACATGACGGCCTCCGGGGACGGAATAGAGGAAATCGTCCGTTGGAAGGAACACATTTTTCACGCGCATATCGATCTCCCGTCGGGGGACAAGAGGCTGTTCCCGCGCCCCGAAGATGGGTGGGACTACAGACCCTATCTGAGGGCGGTCGCCGCGACCCGCGCCGCGCGGCTTTCGGTGGAGGCGCTGCACGAGCCGGATCTCGGCGCGGGCGCGGACAGCGTCGCCTATCTGCGGGAGCTGCTCGCGAACATCGAAAAGGAGGGGGAGACGCCATGCTGAGGGTTTGCCTGATCGGCTGCGGCAGTATCGCGCAGGCGGCCCACGGGCCCGCTCTGCGCCGCTTGCAGGAGGAGGGCGCGGTGGCGCTCGCGGCCTGCTGCGACGTCGACGCCGCGCGCGCCGAAGACTTCAAAACGGAGTTCCGGTTCGCGCGCGCCTATTCGGATTTTGAGCAGATGCTGCGCGCCGAAAGGCCGGACGCGGCGTTTGCGCTGCTGCCGGTTCGGTACAACGCGGCGTGCGCCGTGCGGGTGCTGGAATTGGGGTGCCCTGTTCTTCTCGAAAAGCCGCCGGGCGTGAACGCCGGCGAGGCGGCGGCGATCGCCGGGGCGGCCGCGAGCGCCGGGCTCTATCACGCGGTGCTGTTTAACCGTCGCTCGATGCCGCTGGCGCTGCGGCTCAGGGAGCTGCTGGCGGGCGAGGAAATCGAGGCCGTCTCCCTTGAGATGTGTCGGGAGGGGCGCGCGAACGAGGACTTCACAACGACGGCGATCCACGGCATTGATTGCCTGCGCTTTCTCGCCGGGGAGGATTTTGCGTCCCTGTCGTTCGCCTATCAGGAGGACCCGAAGCGGGGCTGCGTCAACTATTTCGCCTATGGCGCGTTTGAGAGCGGCACGCGGGTCGATATGCGCTTTCTGCCCTGCGCGGGCGCGGTCACCGAGCGGGTCGCGGTCTATACAAAGGGCAAGCAGTTTTATCTGCATCTGCCTGTCTGGAGCGGCACGACCTATGTGCCGGGCCTTGATTGTCCCGGCCTGCTGACCGGCGCGGCGGGGGAGAGGGAGTTTTTGCGGGTTGACGGCGCGGCGCTTTGCGGCTGCGCGGACGGATATGTGCTCAACGGGTTTTATGACGAGGACAGGCTTGCGTTGGCGGCCCTGTCGGAGGGCCGGCCGACCAGCGCCCCGGTAGCGGGGTGCTTGCAGTCGGTAGAAATTGCGGCTACAATGAGAAACCGGGAACCCGATTATCAAAAGGAGAAACAATGAGCGACAAAAAAATCAAAGTCGGCGTGATCGGCACGGGCAGCATCGCGCACGCCGCGCATTTCCCCGCGCTGATGGGGATGGAGGATGTGGAGATCGCCGGGGTGCTCGGCTCGAGCCGCGAGAAGAGCGAGGCGTGCGCGCGCCGTTATGGCGTCCCCTGCGCCGCAGGCAGCCTCGACGAGCTGCTTCGCCTCGACCTCGACGCGGCGGTGCTGCTCACCCCCAAAACGGTGCGGCGTGAGTATCTCGCGCCGCTTCTCGAGGCGAAGCTGGACGTTCTGGTGGAGAAGCCGCTCGCGTCGACGCTCGGCGAATGCGAGCGGCTCGCGGATATCTCGGCAAAATCGGGCCAGATCGTGATGGTCGCCTTTAACCGCCGCTATTCGCCGGTCAACCGCAAGGGCATCGAGGCCTTTGGCGGCAAAAGGCCCCATCTCATGGTCGCGAGCAAGTCGAGAGAATTCAAGGAATACCGCGCGACGCTGGAGAACGCCATCCACATGGTGGATATGATGCGGTATGTGATGGGCGAATGCGTCTCGGTGCAGGCGAAAGCGCGCTGGAGCGATCCGTTTTACGAGGATCTCTGCACGGCGCAGCTCACCTTTGAGGACGGCGGCGTCGGGATGCTCTGCGCGAGCCGGGAGGCGGGGCAGTGGTATGAGCGCATCGAGCTGTTCGGCGGCAATCAGACCGTGATTATGGAGAGCCCGGACTGCCTGACCGTCGTCAAGCCCGACCATGAAGAGGTCTATCACTCGACGCCGCTGCACAAGGGCTGGGCGAATTATGTCGAGTGCATCGGCTTTGAGGCGTGCGACCGGCACTTTATCGACTGCGTCAGGACGAGGCAGAAGCCTCTGACCTCGGCGGAGGACGCGTTAAAGACGCATCTGCTCATGAATGAAATTCTGGTTTCGGCGGGTCTGCCGGACCTCACACAGGAATGGGGGCATTGAAAATGAAGCTTGCGGGACACACCATGTCGACGCCTGAATTTGATGTTTTCGAGGCGCTTCGCTTTTTTAAAAAGCTCGGATTGGACGGGGCGGAGATCGTCGTCCAGACAGGATACGAGAGCGGCATCCCCTATGAGGCGGACGACGCGCTCGTGCAGTCGGTTCGCGACGAGGCGGATTCTCTCGGCATCGCCGTCGCGGCGACGACGCCATATCTCAATCTCTACAACAATCTTGACGAGGCGGTGCGCCAAAACGAGGTCGCGATGCTCAAACGCGTCATCGATATGACGCGGATTCTGGGTGGCGAGAGCGTGCGCATCTACGGCGGCGCGTTTAAGGACGAGGAGACCGACCCGGACGGGGCAAAGCGCGCGCAGCTCGTCAAATCCCTGCGGGAATGCGGCGATTATGCTGCGCAGTTCGGCATTCACCTGTCGATCGAAAACCATTTTGGCACGATGGCGACGACGGCGCACCGCACGATGGAGGTCATCGACGCGATTCATCATCCCAATGTCGGCATTTTATACGATCAGGCCAATCTCGCGTTTTTTCCCGCCGAGGAGTACGAGGAGGCGATCGAGCTGCAAAAGGACCATATTTTTTATGTCCATGTCAAGGACCTCGTCTACCGCGGGGGAAAGCCGCAGAAGTTTCGCTCGGACAGCGTTTCGCATATCTCGGAGGAGATCCGCACGGTTTACAGCAAATTCCCCGGCGACGGGGTGCTCGACTGGCCCGCGATCCTGCGGAAGCTGCGCGACGTCGGTTATGACGGGTGGCTCTC
>CAZKRQ010000116.1:0-6460 GCA_964555125.1 uncultured Oscillospiraceae bacterium | reverse complement strand
CGCCGAAACCGTCGACTTTGGCGACGACGACGAGCAGATGCTGCGGCAAAACCGCGAGCGCGCACGCGCGCAGGCGCACGGCGACGCCCCGGCGCAGCCCCAGGCCCGGCCCGCCGCCAACACAGCGCCCGGGCAGAGGCCCTTGAGCGCGCAGGAGGTCGCCGCGGCGAAGGCGGCGGCAAGGGCGCGCCATGAGCAGGCGGTCGCCGCGATGAAGAGCGAGAAGCAGGCGGCAAAGGCCGAAAAGGCGACCTATAAGAAGACGGCTTCCAAGTCAAAGGACGCGCCCCCGAGCGGCGCGCAGGGGCGAGAGCCGAAAAAAGGCGGCAAAAAGGGCCTTGTCATCGCGCTGTCCATTGTAGGCGCGCTGCTCGTGGTCGCGGGCGCGCTGTTTGCGCTGGTCTATACCGGCGTGCTGGGCTCGCCCAAGGTGCAATACTATACATACGACGTCGCGGACAGCGAGACCCTCGTCAAATATTTACAGCATCCCGCGCTCAAGGCGGGCGACACCCTCAACATCACCGCCCCCTGCCGCGTCGACGTGGTCGAGGCGTTCGGCGATGTCGCGGTGCTGCCGCTCGTCAACTTCACGGGCACGGGCAGCGTCTCGTTCGAGGGCGGCGCGGTGCTGTTCGCGGGCGGCGAAGAGACCGCGAGCTGGAGCGGGCTGCAATTCTCCGGCTGCGAGCTCTATGTCGAGGCCGGGCACACCAGCCTGACATGGGACAACCCCGTCGGCGACAGCAATATCAACGTCGCGAGCCTCAACGGCGCGGCGCACGGCCGCGACATCTCTCTTCTCTTTGTCGGTGGCTACGCGACCATCCCCGTCACGCTGCAAAACAACGGCGGCGCGCTGAGCAACGTGGAGATCCGGCTGACCTCGGCGAGCTGCATCTTCCCCGAGGGGGACGCGTATATCGTCGAGTCGCTCGCGCCGGGCGCCTCGGTCATTCAGGTGCCCGTCATCCTCACCGAGGGCGGGCGGATCCGGGTCAGCGCCTACGGCGTGGACGCCGGCGGCAACACTGTTGTGACCGGCAAGAGCGACTATATCCGGGTCGCGGGCGACGGCTATTACGCGGGCGACCTGCACACCCACACGGCCGAGAGCGTCTTTGACCGCGAGGGCTCGCTCGACAGCAATGTCCGCTTCGGCTATCAGAACGGCATGAGCTTTATCTTCAGCGTCGAGAACCGCGAATCGCCCGACGAGACCAACTACGCCAACCGTCTCGCCTGGGAGGCGGAGGCGGAGCTGCGCCGCAAGGAGGAGGCCGCGCGCGCCGCCGAGGAGGCGGCGAGAAAAGCGGAGGAGGAGGAAAACGCCGAGCAGGCCGGCGGCGAAACCACCACCCCTGAGACCGGCGGAGCAGTCGATACCACAACTTCGGCTGACGGCACCTCCTTCCGGCAGCCCGGCGCGGACTTTGTCACCCTCTCCGCGCAGGCGGCGCGCCGCCGCAGCCTGCCCGTCACCCTCGCGACCTCCGTCGGCAACGGCGACGGCGAGAGCGGCGACGGCGAGGAGGACGAAGCGCCCTCCTCCACCCCGTTCGATCTCTATCCCGGCGACGAATACATCGCCGAGCAGCTCGATCAGGCGACGGTCGATTCGCTGACCGGCGCGCCCGGCGAATTCCTGCAAATCGCGGCGGTCGAGACCGGCTATATCTCGCAGCACATGCTGATCTACGGCGCCAATCTCGCGCCGCCCAGCGACTACGGCGACCAGTTCCACATCGACGACTATGTCTACGGCACCTGGACCTTCCAGGAGGCGCTCAACGCGGTGCTCGAGGGCGGGGGCATCGCCGTGCTGCCCCATGTGATCAGCCGCGACGCGACCGAGGGCATCCAGCACGCGTTTTCGCTGCGCGGCATGACCGCGATCGAGGTCGTCAGCATCGGCCAGAAGGCCGACGAGAGCGGCGGCGTCATCGAGCGCAATATCTGGAACTGCATCAACACCCGCGGCGGGCAGAAGCTCTTCGCGGTGATGTCCTCCAACAACTACAGCTCGAGTGAGGTCGGCACCTCCTTTATCAAGGGCCATATGAACACGCTCAGCGAGCAGGCCATTCTCGATCTGCTGCGCAGCGGCGAATTCATCGCCTCCAACGGGCCCGAGGTCCGCTTCACGATGGGCGGCCATGTGATGGGCGGCGAGATTACCCTGCCTCAGGAGGCGGCGCAGGAGCCGGCCGAGGGCGAGGACGGCGCGCAGCCCGAAACGGCGGCGAACACCACCGTGAAGGCCCGCATCTATGCGGCCGACGACGCGCCGCTCACCGAGGTTCGCCTGCTGCGCTACATGATCACCGGCAGCATCGACAACGTGCTCGAGGAGGTCGTCTTCAGCCAGACCTTCACCGGCGACGTCTACTCGTTCACGACCGAGCAGGAGGTGACGCTGCAGCCCGGCGAGTTTTACCGGGTCGAGGTTCGCTCCAGAACAAGCGACCTCGGCGACGACATCGGCCTGGGCCTCTCCAACCCGATCTGGGTCGCCGAGGACCGCACGCTGCAAAACTCGACCAATATCCAGTCGATTGAGCTCAAGGGCGGCGCGCAGCTTATGACCGCCCCCAACGGCGCGCTGTATATCAAGGCGGACCGCTTCAACGCGGGCATGATCGACCTGCTTACCGACGGCAAAGCGACCTCGGTGACCTATCATCACTATGACAGCGCGCTCATCGCGGACAAGATCACCATCCAGATCACCGCATCGGACGCGACCCAGACCACCGAAACGATCTATCTCGTCAAATAATTCTTTCACCCCTCCCCGCAAGCTCCTCCCCCGGCTCATCCCCGGGGGAGGACTTGCCGAAAGCGAATGCCTATGCAGACTGAAAAACGCAGAAAATTCATCATCGACGTCACCTATTGGGTGCTTGTGCTGGCCATCGTCTATGTGGTCTTCAAGTATCTGCTCAATCTCGTGATGCCGTTTTTTATCGCCTTTCTCATCGCCTGCCTGCTTCAGCCTCTGATCCGTCTGCTGCATGAAAAATGCCGGCTTCCCGGCAAGCTCGCCGCAGTGGCGTCGGTCCTGTTGTTTTTCGCCACCATCGGCGTTCTTCTCTCTCTTGCGGGCGCAAAGCTGTTTTCCTGGCTCAAAAACCTGTTTCTTGCGCTTCCGTCGCTGTATACCGAGACACTTCTGCCCGCGCTGCAAAACCTGTCGGTCAAGCTGATCGAGCTATTCGACGGCCTCGATCCCGAAGCCGTCGCGACGGTCAACGCCGTCTCCTCCGATTTGATTTCGGCGCTGGGCAATATCGTCTCCAACCTCTCCGTAAAGACCGTCGGCCTTATCTCGGGCGCGGCCGGCTCGTTGCCCGGCCTTGTGGTCGCCGTTCTGATCTCGGTTATCTCCACCTTTTTTATCGCCTCGGATTACGACGCGATCACCGGCTTTGTCCTGCGCCAGCTCAGCGACAAGGCCCGCCATCTCGTGCAGGAAGTCAAGCGGTATATCGTCGATATTCTCGGCAAATATATCCGCTCTTACCTGCTCATCATGACAATGACCTTCGCTGAGCTTCTGGTCGGCCTGTTGATTCTCCGCGTGCCCAACGCCTTTTTGATCGCGCTCGGCATCGCGGTTTTTGATATATTGCCCGTCTTCGGCACCGGGGGCATCATGATCCCCTGGGCGCTGCTCTCTCTTCTCTCGGGCAACTACGGCCTGGCGATCGGGCTTCTCATCGTCTACGCCGTCATCACCGTCATACGCAATGTGGTCGAACCCCGCATCGTCGGCCAGAGCGTCGGCCTTCACCCGGTGGTCACGCTGCTCTCCATGTTTGTCGGCACCTCCCTGTTTGGGGTGATCGGCCTGTTTGGTCTGCCAATTACAATGGCGCTGCTCGTCAGTTTGAACGACAGCGGCCTGATTCATATATTCAAAAGAGAGAACGACATGCAACCAGAGAAAATAACCGAAGAATAGCAGAGGAACGACATGGACATCTTTTCATTTTTCACCATAGCGGGCGGTCTGGCTTTTTTCCTTTACGGCATGAACACCATGTCGGCCGGTCTGGAAAAAATGGCGGGCGGTAAGCTGGAGCGAACCCTGCGCGCGATGACCTCCAATCTTTTCAAATCCATGCTGCTCGGCGCGGGCATCACCATCGCCATTCAATCCTCCTCGGCGATGACGGTCATGCTCGTCGGCCTCGTCAACTCGGGCATTATGGAGTTTTCGCAGACCATCGGCATTATCATGGGCTCCAATATCGGCACAACGCTGACCGCGTGGATTCTGAGCCTTGCCGGTATCCAGAGCGACAGCTTTTTTGTGCGTATGCTCAGCCCCTCCGCCTTCTCGCCGATCCTCGCCTTTATCGGCATCGCGATGATTATGATGTCCAAGCGCAACCGCAAAAAGGACATCGGCCAGATTCTGGTCGGCTTTTCCATCCTGATGTTCGGCATGGAGCTGATGAAGGACGCGGTCGCCCCGCTGGCGGATATGCCCGAGTTCTCCAACATCCTCATGATGTTCAACAACCCCATCCTCGGCATTCTGACCGGCACCATCGTCACCGCCGCAATTCAGAGTTCCGCCGCCGCAATCGGTATCCTGCAGGCGCTTTCGCTGACCGGCGGCATCACCTACGGCATGGCGCTGCCCATCATCATGGGCATGAACATCGGCACCTGTATTACCGCGTTGATCTCCAGCTTCGGCGCGAGCAAGGACGCGAAGCGGGTCGCCGCCGTGCATGTCTACATTAAAGCGATCGGCACGGTTCTCATGCTCGCGCTGGTCTACGGCGTCAACCTTGTGCTGCCGCTCCCCATCCTGAAAAACATCATCGACCCTGTCGGCATCGCCGCCTGCCACAGCATTTTCAACATTTTCGTGACGGTGGCCCTGCTTCCGTTCCGCAAACAGCTCATTCGCCTGACCGAGCTCACCGTGCGCGATAAAGAGGACAGCGGCGCTGCGGAAAGCGACTTCGAGCTGATCGACGAGCGCCTGCTCAAGACCCCGTCGATCGCGCTGGCCGAATGCGACCGCGCAACCGAGAAAATGGCCCTGCTCGTGCGGGAGACGGTCAACCTCTCCATCCAGTCTCTCTATGAATTCCATCAGGACACCTGCGAGCTCATTGAGTCGAACGAGGATAAGATCGACCGCTATGAGGACAAGCTCGGCTCATATCTCATCAAGGTGCGCGGCGCTCTTTCGGACACCGACCGAAAAAAGCTCTCGCAGCTCATGCGCTCGATCGGCGACCTTGAGCGTATCGGCGACCACGGGGAAAACATCCTTGACAGCGCCGTCGAGCTGCATGAGAAGGGCATCCACTTTTCGCAGGCGGCCAAATCCGAGCTGCTTGTCATGGAGAGCGCGATTCGCGAAATCCTCGATCTGACCGTGCGGGCTTTCTCTCTCGACGATCCCCTGCTCGCGACGCGGGTCGAGCCGCTCGAGCAGGTCATCGACCAGCTCAAGGACGAGATCCTCTCCCGCCACGTCGAGCGCCTGCAGCGCGGCGAATGCACCATCGAGCTGGGCTTTATTCTCACCAATCTGTTGACCAACTATGAGCGCATCTCGGACCATTGCTCCAACCTTGCGGCGAGCATTATCAAAACCGATTCCACCGCGCTCGCGCTGGATACTCACGATTATCTCAGCGAGGTGAGAAGCGGCGGTCAGGGCGCCTTCACAGCTACTTTTTCGGAATTTGAAAAAAAATATGCGCTGGATCCCCAATGAGCATTGGGGCTGTCCACCGCATCAGGATTGCGTTCGGCAACGCAGCCGAAAGCCCGCCCGAGCCTTTACGGCTCTATCTTTAAGTGAGGGCGAAGCCGGTCGCTTAAGAAAAGGGCCAGCGCGATTTTCGCAAGATCCGGCAGAACAAAGGGAAAAACACACCACGCCAGCGCCGCGCCGAGGCCGATCGCCTCAAATTGCCGCGCATATACGACCATAAACCAGGCTGTTCCAAACGCGTAACAGACGAGCATACCCAGCACCATGCCGATGGCCGAAGCGACTGCGCCATGGCCCGCAACGCGCGTGACCAGCCAATAGACCAGGCCGCTCGCCAAAAAGCCGATCAGATAGCCGCCCGTCGTGCCGAGCAGGACGCCGGGCCCGCTCATGAACTGCGCGAAGACCGGCACGCCGGCCAGACCGGTCAGCAGATAGACGAGCACGGCAACCGTCCCGCGTTTGCCGCCGAGCAGCCCCAGCGTCAGAAAAACCGCAAAGGTCTGCATCGTAAAGGGCACCTCGGTCGGGATCGCGATCCAGGAGCAAATTGCGATCAACACCGAAAAAAGAGCGATGTACACGATCGCTCGCGTCCGGTTCTTTGTTTTCATGTTTTCACCTCGGTCGGAGAGTTTTCATGCAAAGCATACCAGTGATTGTCTCGATTGTCAACTAATAAATTTGTTTTAGTTTACAATTAGAAGCCGCACT
>CAZKRQ010000115.1:1275-6490 GCA_964555125.1 uncultured Oscillospiraceae bacterium | reverse complement strand
CCGCCCCTTCCTCCGCTCGCGCGAGTTCCTCTGGCAGGAGGGGCACACCATGCACGAGACCAGGGAGGAAGCCGTGGCCGAAACGCTCGGCCAGCTCGAGGTCTACCGCAAATTCTGTGAGGAGGTTCTCATGATCCCGGTGATTGCGGGGCGCAAGACCGAGAAGGAGAAATTCGCGGGGGCGGAGGACACCTATACGATCGAGGCAATGATGCACGACGGCAAGTCGCTGCAAAGCGGCACCAGCCACTTTTTCGGCGACGGGTTCGCGCGCGCCTTCGATATTCAGTTCACCGCGCGGGACAACTCGCTGCAATATCCGTTCCAGACCTCATGGGGGATGAGCACCCGCATCGTCGGCGCGATCATTATGACCCACGGCGACGACAACGGGCTGATTCTGCCGCCCGCCGTCGCCCCGACGCAGGTGATGGTGATCCCCATCGCGCAGCACAAGCCGGGCGTGCTCGAGGCAGCGGCCTCGCTGCGCGACCGCCTCAAGGCGGCCGGGCTGCGCGTCGGCATGGACGACAGCGAGCAGTCGCCGGGCTGGAAGTTCGCGCAGTATGAGATGCGCGGTGTGCCGCTGAGGGTCGAGATGGGCCCGCGCGATATGGAGAACGGCGAATGCGTTCTGGCGCGCCGCGACACCGGTGACAAGGTCACGGTGAAACTCGAGAACCTCGAGGCCGAGGTGCGCGGCCAGCTCGACGCGCTCGCGAAGAATCTCTTCGAGCGGGCGCTGCAAAACCGCGAGCGGCGCACCTGCGCCTGCCGCACGATGGACGAGCTGCGCGCGGCGGTCAAAAACGGCGCCGGGTTTTACAAGACCATGTGGTGCGGCGACCGGGCCTGCGAGGAAAGGCTCAAGGAAGAGCTGGAGATCAGCTCGCGCTGTATGCCCTTCGAGCAGGAAAACCTCGGCGAGGTCTGCCCGGTCTGCGGCAAACCCGCGAAGACCATGATTATCTGGGGCACGGCTTATTGACGCCGGCCCGTGGCTGAAATCAATCGGGAATTTGAGAAAAGAGCGCGTTGCGCTCTTTTCTAAACGGGATGGGAACGAAATGGAAGAGCGGCGCGTGCCGGGCGGCACGGAGAGAAAGAACTGGATTGATCTCGCGAAGGGTCTGGCGATTTGCAGCGTTGTCGTCGGGCACTATACTGCGTCGGTGGCGGCAGAGCACCTGATTTACTCGGTTCATCTGCCGGTTTTCTTCATTTTGGCGGGGTATACCCAGCGCTGCGACGGCTCGTTTTGGCGCTTCGCGGGCAGGAGCGCCAGGCGGCTGCTGTTGCCCTGTGCGGCGGCGCTCGCGTCGCAGGCGCAGCTGCGGCCGCAGTTCCCGCATACCGCTTTGACGCAGGAGCTCAGGGCGTTTGGCAGCTCACAGATCTGCGGCAATATGGCCTACCGCGTTATCGGCGGCCATGAGCTGTTCGGCGTGGGGATGCTGTGGTTTCTGATCGCGCTTTTCTGGGCGCGGCTGCTATATTGGCCGCTGTTGAAATACCTTCCCGACAAGACCCGTATTTTTGTGATCCTGCCCGCGGCGTGTCTCAGTATGGTCCTCTCGGCGGATGTCTATCGGTGGCTGCCTCAGGGGTGGGATTTGGCGCCGATTATTTTGCTGTTTATGGAGTTTGGCCGTCGGCTGCGGCTGCGCGAGGAGACGGCGCAGCCGGTCTCTCCTCCGGCGGGCGCGCTCGCCGTGATCGTCTGCTTTTTTGCCTGGGTGCATTTTGCGTGGCAAAAGGGCCTGTATCTCGAGATCGCGAACCGCTTTTACGGCGGCGGGGAATATTTTGGTCTGGGGATCCTGTCGGCGCTGTTGGGCAGCCTGTGTGTGTTTGGGTTTTGCCGCGCCGTGCAGGCGCTTCGGGCCGCGAAGCCGCTGGTGTGGCTTGGGCGGCACTCGCTCGCGCTGCTCTGCCTGCACAGTCTGCAATACGAGTTCTTTCCGCCGGAACGCCTGACCGCGCTGGCGGGGGCCAGAGCGGTGCTCATGCTGGCGGCGGCGCTCGCGGCGCTGGCCGTTTGGCTGCTGCTGCGCGCCGGGCTGTGCCGCGTTGTGGCGAGGGAGAAAAGGGCGCGGTAGACGGGCGCCGCCCGCGGGCTTTTATTCATTGACGGCAGAGCGGAGAGACGATGGGCCGGGGGAAGCGGAATTCCCCGTGGACGGAAAGGAAGCGGATCGTGCTGACGGAATGCATCGAGCGGGCCCGTGAAGAGGAGGAGACGATCGAGTCGGCCGTCTTTACGGGCGAGACCGTAGCGCAGGCCGATGCCGCGACGCTTGAATGGAAGGACGTGCGGTTTGAGCGGTGCCGCTTTGCCGGCTGCGATTTCTCCCGCGCCGGGTTTGTCCGGGTTCGGTTTACGAGCTGCGACTTTTCCAACTGTGTGTTTGAGGACAGCTATTGGAAGGAATGCGCCGTGGAGGGGAGCAAGGGCGAGGGCGCGGATTTTTCCGGCGCTATATTGAAGGAGGTCTCGTTTAGCGCGACGGGGCTCGCCTACGCGAACTGCGCGCGGAGCGCGTGGAGCCGCTGCGCTATACAGGATTGCTCTCTGCGCGAGGCGGTTTTGAGCGAAAGCAGGCTGAAGGAGCTGAAGCTGCGCGGGGTCGATTTTCGCGGCGCAGAGTTTTTCAAAACGCCGCTTGCCGGGCTGGACGTGACCGAGTGCAACATCGAGGGGATTCTGATCTCCGCCTCGTTTCAGGAGCTGCGGGGATTGAAGGTGACGCCGGTGCAGGCGATGGAGCTCTCGCGGCTGCTGGGCGTCAATATCCTGTAACGGGCCGGGACGGGCCGCGACCCTGTGCTGCAACGGGTGACGTGAGCACGCAAGGAAAAACAGGACGGCCGCCGTCCGCCTGAAATAACGCGAAAAAAAGCGAAAAATATTCTCAAAAAACTTCGGAAAATCCCTTGCAATCGCGGGGGATTTCCTGTATACTAAATTGGTGACTGCGACGATATGCGTTGAAGCGGGAGGTTGCCGTGTCGACCACGGGTTTTTCCGCCGAGTATGTCCGAGTCAAAGAACACGGGCGAAACTACAATATTTGAGCTGTAAGGACATGATGGGGCGTCCCCATCCGCTGTCGCATTTTCAAACAGCTGGAGCTCGCAGAAGTGCGGGCTCCGCCGCCGGAAAAACTTTCAGGAGAAGGTTTTGCCGGGTTTTAAAATGAGAGAGCGCGATACGCGCGGCTCGGTGTTGTAAATCGTACACCGAATTATAACAGGAGGCGTAAAAATGGCAGTCAAGACCAAAATTCGGATTCGCATCAAAGGATATGACCACGAGCAGGTCGACAAGGCGGCTGAGACCATCGTCGAGACCGCGAAGCGCACCGGCGCGCGGGTCAGCGGGCCGATCCCCCTGCCCACCGACAAGGAGGTCGTCACCATCCTTCGCGCTGTTCACAAGTATAAGGATTCCCGTGAACAGTTCGAGATGAGAACCCACAAGAGACTGATCGACATCCTCAAGCCGTCCAACAAGACGGTCGATGCTCTGACCAGCCTTCAGCTCCCCGCCGGCGTCGAAATTGAGATCAAGCTCTGATTGATTCGATCGAGCCGCAACGGGTCAAGTTGATTCGGACGAATCAACCAATAACCTATAAGGAGGACCAAACAAGTGCAAAAAGGAATCATTGCGAAAAAAATCGGTATGACACAGATTTTCGACGAGAACGCGAAGGTCGTGCCGGTGACGATTGTGGAGGCGGGCCCCTGCGTCGTCGTGCAGAAGAAGACGGTTGAGAACGACGGCTATCAGGCGGTGCAGCTCGGCTTTGGCGACGTGAGCGCCAAGGGCACCAGAAAGCCCCTGCAGGGACATTTCAATAAGGCGGACGTCGCTTATAAGAAATTTCTGCGCGAGTTCCGCCTGAGCGACACGGACAAGTACAATGTCGGCGACGTCATCAAGGCCGACGCGTTCGCGTGCGGCGACGTGATCGACGTTTCCGGCACCAGCAAGGGCAAGGGAACGGCAGGCGTCATCAAGCGCTTCAACGCCCACAGCCTCAAGGACACCCACGGCACCGGGCCGGTGCACCGTCACTCGGGCTCGAGCGGCGCGGCCTCCAGCCCCTCGCGCGTGATGAAGGGCAAGAAGAACCCCGGCCATCTCGGCGCCGAAAAGGTCACCGTTCAGAACCTGACAATCGTCAAGGTCGACGCAGAGAACAACCTCATCGCGATCAAGGGCGCGATCCCCGGCCCGAAGGGCGGTATCATCTGCATCACCGACGCTGTCAAGAAAGCGTAAGGGAGGATATATCAATGGCTAACATTAAAGTGAAAGTGCTTGATATGGCGGGCAAAGAGGTATCCACCGTTGCTCTTTCCGAGAAGGTCTTCGGCATCGAGCCCAACAAGGTCGCCATGCACGCGGCGGTCGTGGCCTATCTCGCCAACCAGCGCCAGGGCACCCAGTCCACCAAGACCCGCAGCGAGGTTCGCGGCGGCGGCAAAAAGCCCTATCGTCAGAAGGGCACCGGCCGTGCGCGTCAGGGCTCGACGAGAGCGCCCCAGTGGACCCACGGCGGCGTGGCGCTCGGCCCCAAGCCGCGCGATTACAGAATGTCCGTCAACAAAAAGGTCAAGCGCCTTGCGATGCTCTCCGCGCTGTCCGCGAAGGTCGCGGCGGGCGAGCTGGTTATCGTCGACGAGATCACGATGGACGCCTACAAGACCAAGACGGTGGTGAATATGCTCGGCGCGCTGGGCGCGGACCGCAAGGCGATGATCGTCATGCCCGAGAAGAACGAATTCGTGATCAAGAGCGCCGCGAACATTCCCGGCTGCAAGACCGCGCTGTTCAACACCATCAATGTCTATGACATCCTCAACTGCGGCAAGTGCGTCATGGCGCTCGACGCGGTCAAGAAGATCGAGGAGGTATACGCGTAATGAAAATGGCACAGGACGTCATCCTCGCCCCCGTCATCACGGAGAAGAGCATGGGCGCGACCGGCATGAAGAAGTACACCTTCAAGGTCGCCAAGGACGCCGGCAAGATCGAGATCGCGCAGGCGGTCGAGAAGCTGTTCGAGGTTAAGGTCGCCAAGGTCAATACCCTCAACGTGCGCGGCCGCTATCGCCGCCAGGGGATGCACGGCGGATACACCCCCGCCTGGAAAAAGGCGATCGTCACCCTCAAGCCGGACAGCAAGGGCATCGCGTTCTTCGAGAG
>CAZKRQ010000115.1:0-1265 GCA_964555125.1 uncultured Oscillospiraceae bacterium | reverse complement strand
AAGCCCCGCATTTGTGCGCCGGGCATCGTATGGGAGACATAAGCACCCTCCCGCAAAGCTCATAAGGAGAAGAGAGAAAGATGGCTATTAAAAAGTTTAAGCCGACAACGCCGGGCCGCCGCGGCATGACCGTGACCGACTATTCGGTGTTGTCGAAGGTCGAGCCGGAAAAGAGCCTGCTCGAGCCGCTGAAAAAGCACGCGGGCCGTAACAACACCGGACGCATCACCGTCCGCCATCACGGCGGCGGCAACCGCCAGAAATACAGAGTGATCGACTTTAAGCGCGACAAGCAGGATATGCCCGCGAAGGTCATGACCCTCGAATATGACCCGAACCGCAGCGCCCATATCGCCCTCGTGCAGTATGAGGACGGCGAAAAGCGCTATATCATCGCGCCGCAGGACCTGAAGGTCGGCGACACGGTCATGTCGGGGCCCCACGCCGACATCAAGCCGGGCAACGCGCTGCCGTTCACCAATATCCCGGTCGGTACGTTTATTCACAATATCGAGATCTATCCCGGCAAGGGCGCGCAGCTGGTCCGCTCGGCCGGCAACATGGCGCAGCTGATGGCGAAGGAGGGCGCTTACGCGCTGGTCCGCCTGCCGTCCGGCGAGCTGCGCAACGTCCCCGTCAACTGCATGGCGTCTATCGGCGCGGTCGGCAACGCCGACTATGCGAACGTGAATATCGGCAAGGCGGGGCGCAAGCGCCACATGGGCGTTCGCCCGACGGTCCGCGGCTCGGTCATGAACCCCTGCGACCACCCGCACGGCGGCGGCGAGGGCAAGTCCCCGGTCGGACGGCCCGGCCCGGTCACCCCGTGGGGCAAGCCGACCCTCGGCTACAAGACCCGCAAGAAACATCACCGCTCTGACAAGTTTATTGTCAAGCGTCGCAACGGTTGAGAAAGGAGCTAGAAAATGGGCAGAAGCGTAAAAAAAGGACCCTTCGTTCAGCCTGCACTCCTCAAGAGAGTGAAGGAGATGAACGCGGCGGGCGAAAAGCGCGTCCTGAAGACATGGAGCCGCTCCTCGACGATCTTCCCGGATTTCGTCGGTCACACGTTCGCGGTGCATGACGGGCGCAAGCACGTCCCGGTGTATGTCACAGAGGATATGGTCGGACACAAGCTCGGCGAGTTCGCACCCACAAGGCTGTTCCGCGGTCACGCGGGCGCGAAGACAACGAAGTAAGAGGGGAGAACAGAGAAAATGGAAGCTAAGGCATTTTTAAGATATTGCCGCATCGCCCCCCGCAAG
>CAZKRQ010000114.1:0-6505 GCA_964555125.1 uncultured Oscillospiraceae bacterium | reverse complement strand
GCTCTATCTGGAGGACGGATGGCTCAAGGCGCGCGGCACCACGCTCGGCGCCGACGACGGCTGCGGCGTCGCGTCCATGCTCGCGATCCTCGACGACCCGAAGTTAAGGCATCCCAAGCTCGAATGCGTGTTCACCGTTGAGGAGGAGACGGGGCTGACGGGCGCCGAGGCGCTCGACGCCTCGGCCCTCGAGGGGCGCAGGATGATCGGCCTCGACGCCTGCGGCGAGAACGTGACCGCGACTACCTCGGCGGGCGGAATGCGCGCCTGCCTGACCCTGCCCCTTGCCCGCGCCCCGTTTGCGGGCGAGGCGCTCTCGATCTCTCTGCGGGGGCTGCTGGGCGGCCACTCGGGCATGTTTATCGCGGCGGGCCGCGGCAACGCGATCCAGCTTCTCGGGCGGCTGCTTCAGGCCGCGCTGGACAGCGGCGCTGCGGTTCGGCTCGCGCAGATTTCCGGCGGCGCAAAGGACAACGCGATCCCCCGCGACGCCGACGCCGTGATCGTCTGCGCCGACGCGAAGGCGGTGAAGGAGGCGCTCGCGCGGGCGGGCGAGGAGATCGCCCACGAGCTGCGCTATACCGACGCACAGTTCAGCCTGGAGGTCGGCGGCGCGAAGGCCCCCGCCGAGCCGTTTGACGAGGCGAGCACACAGGGGCTCGTCGCCCTGCTGCGGCTGCTTCCTAACGGCGTCGCCAGCATGAGTCACGCGGTCGACGGGCTGGTGCAGACGAGCGACAACGTGGGCGTTTTATCTCTGGACGGCGACACGGCGGTGATCGAGCTCTCTATGCGCAGCGCGGTGGATTCCGAGCTCGACGAGCTGGCGCAGCGCGTTGCGCTGCTCAGCGCGCTGTGCGGCGCGCAGTGCCGCTTTGACAGCCGTTATCCCGGCATGGAGTATCAGCCGGATTCCCCGTTCCGCGACAAATACGCCGCCGTGATGAAGGAGGTCTGGGGCGTGGAGCCGCGGCTTCTCGCCATCCACGCGGGCGGCGAGGGCGGCTATTTCGCCCAGAAGCTGCCCGGCCTCGAGATGGTCTCGGTCGGGCCCTTCATTGAGGACGTGCACTGCCCGCTCGAGCGCATGAACATGGACTCCTTCAAAAAATGCCACGATTTTCTCTGTGTGCTGCTCGAGCGCCTCGGCGGGGAGGAGAAGGTATGACAAGACAACAGATGATGGTGAAATACGCCGATCTTCTCGTTCGTCTCGGGGTGACCATTCAGCCCGGCGAGACCCTGATCCTCGAGCTCGACGCGGAGCACTATGAGCTGGCGCGCGAGATCACCCGCGCCGCGCTGCTGCGCGGGGCGAAGGACGTGATGGTCTATTTCCGCGACCCCTATGTGGATAAATTCCGCGCGCAGCTCGGCGAGCGCGAGACGGTCGAGGCGGTGCTGCCCTGGATGAAGGAGTCGCTGTCGGTCTATCTCGACAGGGGCGCCTGCTCGCTGAAGCTCGCCTCGCCGCGCCCCGAGCTCTTTGACGATGTCGACGCCTCGGTCGCCGTGACCGTGCAGAAGTTCACCAATGAGCTGCGCAACGTCATCCGCGACAGCTGGGGCACAAACGGCACCCGCTGGTGCATCGCCTGCGCGCCGAATCAGGACTGGGCGAGAAAGCTTTACCCGGATTGCGAGCCCGACGAGGCGCTCGACCGGCTGTGGAGCACCCTGATGGAGCTGTGCATGGTGCGGGAGGACAACGACCCGGTCGAGGATTGGATCGATTTTCAGGATCGCTATTGCAAATACTCCAACTGGTTCAACCGCGTCAAGCCCGACAGGATCCACTTTTTTGACGGCAAGGGCACCGACCTGACCATCGGGTTCCATCCGAAGGCCTATTGGGTCGGCGGACGGGCAAAGGCCGACCGCAAGCCGACCGACCATATGGGCAACCTGCCGAGCAACGAGGTCGCCTCCAGCCCGGACAAGTATCGCGTGGACGGAACGGTGCACTCGACGCGGCCGCTCGTATACGGCGGCAAGATCATCGACCGCTTCCGCCTGACCTTCGAGAAGGGCAGGGTGGTGCATCACGAGGCCGAGGTCGGCGAGGCTCTGCTCACCGAATTGCTGAACACCGACGAGGGGAGCCGCCGCATCGGCGAGGTCGCCTTTGTCGAGTGCGATCTTCCGATCGCCAGGACCGGGATGGTCTTTTACAACACACTGCTGGATGAAAACGCGGCCTGTCACCTTGCGCTTGGGAACGGCTACGCGCTCTGTCTGCCCGGTATCTCGTGGACCGACAAGAGCGAGTGGGAGCAGTGGCAGCTCAATTCCTCCTGCCAGCACATCGACTTTATGTTCGGTTCTCCCGATATGAACGCCGTTGTCACCACGCAGGACGGCCGGGAGCTCCCCATCTTCCAAAATGGCAAATTTTTGCCGGTCGATTAAATTTTACGATATGTAGGAGGTGAAGAATGCCGGACTCGGAATTTACCAAGTACATCCCGATTTACAAGCCGGTCTGCGAGGGCCTTCACAAAACCTTCGGGGGAAGGGTCGAGTTTATTCTCCATGACCTGAGCACGCCCGAATCTTCGGTTGTTCTGGTCGTCGGGGACCTGACAAAGCGCCAGATCGGCGCGCCCGCGACCAATGTGCTCATGAACGCGCTCAGCAACGACGGGGACGCGGCGCAGGACATTATCGGATACCCCTCCATGACAAAGGACGGGAAGCTGTTGAAATCCTCCACCGTGTTTTTGCGAAACGACGCGGGCAAGATTATCGGCTGCTTCTGCTGCAATCTGGATCTGACCGAATTCAACAGCCTCTCCGCGGTTTTGTCGGAGATCACGGCAACCACCGGCCTCAACCCGTCGGCCGAGCCGAATACGGACAATCATACCGAGATTTTCGCGCACTGTATCAACGAGGTCGTCGGCGACATCATCCGCTATGAAATCTCCAGAAGAAATATGCCGGTCGCGTCCATGTCGAAGGCAGATAAGGTGGAAATCATTCGCTCGCTCGATAAAAAGGGCGTTTTCGATGTGAAGGGCACGCCGGAGGCTGTGGCGGGGATTCTGGGCACTTCTGTGTTTACAATTTATAACTATCTCAAGGAAGTCAGAAATGATAACTCGTGAAAAGAGGGAGAAAACATGATTACAAATCAGAGAATTCAGGCGCTTCAGGCGAAGCTGGAGGAGAAAAAGCTGGACGCCGCCGTTTACGCGACGAGCGCCAGCCTGCAATATCTTCTCGACGACACGACATTTTACTGGCAGAGAACGATGGAGACCGGCTTTTACGCGTTTAAGGACACGCCGATGTACTCCACCCAGATGAGCTATTTCCACTGCAAGCCCGATATTCTGCTCTGGGTCCCCGCCAGCGGAAAGGCGTCGGTCGTCGCGACATACAATCGCGCCAGCACGATCAAAAACACCCCCATCGACACGGTTTGCCACTTCGTCATGCTGGGGGACTATCTCGCCGAGTTTGTGCACGGAGCCAAAAAGGTGGGCATCGGCCTCGGCTGCGAGAGCGCGCTGCAAAACATGCTTCGCGAGATCGACGAGTCGATCGAGACCGTGCCGGCGGAGGCGCTTGTCGAAGAGCTGCGGATGGTCAAGGACGAGCGGGAGATCGCGGCGATGCGCAAGGTCGCGGCGTTTACCGACCAGTGCATGGAGGCGATTGAGCCGATGCTGCGGCCCGGCGTGACCCAATGGCAGGTCGAGACCCGGCTCAATGAGCTAGCGGTTGAGAACGGCTGCAGCGATGTGCCTTTCCCGCCGACCTGTTCCTTCACCAAAACGGGGGATCCGCGCTGCATGAATTTCCACGGCATTCCAAAGGACGAGCCGATGACGCCCGGAACGGCCATCGCGTTTGACAACGGCTTTGTCATGAACGGCTATTGCTCCGACTTTGGCCGCTCGTTCTACAGCGGCAAGGCGCCCGAAAAGATTTCCGGCGCCTATAAAGCGTTGCAGGAGGCGCAGCTCGAGGTTCTGGACAAGATCAAGCCGGGCAACACGATCTCGTTCACCTTTAAGTCCATCTACGACACGCTGGCCAAGTATGGCTATCAGGAGTATCTGCGCAATTATGGCCTGGGCCTGATGGGGCACCAGATCGGCATCGACGTGCATGAAGGGCCGTGGCTCCATGACGAGAGCAAAGAGGTGTTTATCCCCGGCATGATTATGTGCATCGAGCCGAAGGTCTGGATGCCCGGCGAGGTCTTTATGCGGGTCGAGGATATGGTTCTCATCACCGAAGACGGCTGCGAGTCCCTCACGAAATTCAATCGCGACCTCTACGAGCTGCCGGTGGACTGACGGGCGGCAATACATCCTCTTAATGGGAAGAAAAAACGACGCAGGCCCGCCCTTCAGAAGCTCTGAACGGCGGGCCTGCTTGGTTATATAAACAGCTGAGTTATACCCGCATGAAGGGCCGATTTCCGTTTGGGAAATCGGCCCTCAACAGCGGATCGTTCTTTACAATCGTGCGGCGAAGGCGCCGCGACGGCATCATTCTAAACCTCTTATTACTGGTTCAGATAATGCTTTCTGGAATAGGAATACACTTCCTCCGCGAACACTAGGCTGGTGAGCGCGTTGCGCCCGATCATCATAGTGGGCTTGCCGGGCTTGCAGTAGTTGTCAACATAATTCCTTGCAGCCTGTACGGCGGCCTTCTCGTCCTCAAGATCGAACTCGGGGATCGGAACCTGCACCACGATCTTGTCGCCATACTTTTCATAGACACTCTGGACATCATTGGCGTTCGCCTGCATCTGCCAGGTGTCGATGCCCGCCTCGATGAACACCGGCACGCGGTCTTCGATATGTCCGCAGCTGTGCAGCCCGCAATAACGGCCCTTATTGTGAATGTGGCCGACGAGCTTCTTCATGTGCGGCAGGAAGAGCTCCCGCGCAATCTCATCCGAGAAGAAGGGGTCTCTCTGGCTGCCCCAGTCGTCGTGCAGCATAAAGCCGTCGATATAGGGCCAGTATTCGCAGACCTTGTCCACAACATCGCAGGCGAGCTGTGTGGTCGCCTCAAACAGCTCGTGCAGCGCGTCTCTCTGCTCGTCGTCGACCAGCGCGACCGCCGCGTTCATGAAGTCCATCAGCGAGATCAGGCGCTCAAACCAGAATCCGTTGGTCGGGGTCATCTGCACGGCAAAAGCGGCATCAGCCTTGTGCTCTTCGGCGTCCGCTTTCCAGTCCCAATCATTGACGTCCGGCATCTTGATGACATCTTTCCAGTCGTTTACATCGGTGAAGCGGGGATTGCCCGCGACCGAAATCGAGCCGCCGGCGGTGGGCTCAAAGGTCCATTTCACGCCGAAGGTGTCGATCTTCGATCCGTCCGCCCTGCTGGCGCGGCCGAGATTCTTTGAATAATAGCCGCAGGTCAGCTCGGAAAAGTCGTTACCGGTGACCACAAAGCAGGGCTTTTTATCCCAGAAAAGGGAAAGGGCATTCTCACGATAGGAAATGGGCGTGTTAAAAACAAAGGAAGGAGGAAGAGTCGGCAGAAACGCCGCTTTTTTTCCGATAACCTCAAGCTCTTTTTCCGAGAAGGGCCTTTTCTTTCGATCTAAAATCATAATATTCTCCATTTCAAAAATCAGCTTAGATTCCTGCCATTCGCCTATGAAGCGGATTTTTGCTTTTTGCCGTTGGCTTTATAGCAGAAACCTAAAAGTATAATTCCGCAAATCGGGAATAGTGCCGGAATCAGCGTATAAGAGTTGATGATCGCCTGCTTCATCTGCGGCGTAGCCTCGGCGTTCGCCACATAGCCCGACGACATCAGCACAAACGGGATCAGGGTCGATTTGATGATCGACGCGAATTTTACCGGCAGGTTGCTCATCCCCATAATAAAACCTGTCGCATCCTGACCGGTCTTTTGCCGATAGCTGACGGTGTGGTCCATATACAGCGTCAGCTCTACCGGCGAGGTCATCCCTGTCAGCAGGGCAATCACTACGCCAATGCCCAGAAAATAATATGTATTGTCCGGGAAAAGCCGAATCGACAACAGCGAAAGCGCGACCAGCGCATACATGCAGATCAAGCTTGCTTTGGGTCTGCGGATGCGGTTGCCGAGCACCCGTACCAGAGAAGCTCCGGCTAACCCGCCGAACCCGATAATCAGCATATGCGTCGACACCAGCGCCGTATTGTCTGTGAAATACTTGTAATAATACACCGCCAACGAGGGGAGAACCAGGCTGGCCACATTCGAGGTCAAGTCAATAATCAGTGTGAGAATCAGGCGCGGCTCCACCGCCAACACCTTGACGATCTCTTTGACCGATAGCTTTTCCTTTTGCTGCGCCGTGTCCACGGTTTCGTCCTTACAATCGCTCGCGATGGAAAAATGGATCAGCGAGGTGACGAGATAGACGCAGCCCATAATCAGGATGGTGATTCGATAGCCATTCGCCTCGCCAATGCGCGTCGCAATAGCGGCCACAATAGCCGGCGTGAGGGAATTGCCCAGCATACGGCCGATATTC
>CAZKRQ010000113.1:0-6548 GCA_964555125.1 uncultured Oscillospiraceae bacterium | reverse complement strand
CTCGTGCTCGCCGACGATGGTGCCGCCGCGCACGGCGTGAATGCCGATCTCATTCTTTTTGCGCGGCCTGCGCGCCTCGTGCCGGTCGTAAACATAGTCGTATCCGCTGCCGCGCACCGAATTGATCGCGTCGGCGAGCATGAGCGCCGTGCCGCTCGGCGCGTCCAGCTTTTTGTTGTGGTGCTTCTCGATGATCTCAATATCAAAGCTGTCGCCGAGCAGGGCCGCCGCTTTTTTGGCCAGCGCGCGCAGCAGCGCGATGCCGAGCGACATATTTGCGCTTTGAAAGACCGGCACCTGACCCGCCAGCGCGCGAACCCCGCGCTGCTGCTCTTCGCTGAGCCCCGTGGTGCACAGCACAAGGGCCGTCTTTGTGCGCTCGCAGAAGGCGAGCAGCTCGTCGGTCAGCGCCGGGTTGGAAAAGTCGACGACGACGTCCGCCGCCGCTTCGCAATCCGCAAAGGAGGAAAAGAGGGGAATGTTGTCCAGCGTGCCGGTTCGCCGGTCGATCCCCGCGACGATTTCAATTTCGCCGTCGGCATAGCAGGCCTCGCGCATACGAGAGCCCATGTTGCCCAAAATTCCGCAGAGTATGAGTTTCAGCATCCGTCGTTACCTCTGATTTTTTGTGTCTTTGCAAAGTGCGCGCCCGCAAAATTACCGGGCGCGCACCGTTGTTTTTCACGATCTCCGCTTATGCCAGCAGCTCTTTGAGCTTTGCGGCTTTTCCCTCGTCCATCGAGCTCGCGAGGGGCAGGCGGCATTTGCCGGCGTTGTAGCCCATCAGGTTGAGCGCTTCTTTGACGGGGATGGGGTTGACCTCTGAAAACAGCGCGTTGATGAGGGGCATCAGCGCGAGCTGTAGCTTGGACGCGGCGGCGAAATCGCCCGCCAGCGCCGCGTCGCACATCGCGACCGACTCGCGCGGCCTAACATTGGAGAGAACCGAGATGAGCCCCTTGCCCCCAAGCGCGATGAGGGGGACGGCCTGGTCGTCGTTGCCGCAGTAGAAATCGAGCCTGTCGCCGCACAGGGACATCGCGAGCGCGATCGCGCTGAAGTTGCCGCTCGCCTCCTTGGTCGCGACGATGTTGGGCACGCGGGACAGCTCGACGTAGGTCTCGGGCGCGATGGTCATGCCGGTGCGCCCGGGCACATTGTAAAGAATGATCGGAATATCGACCGCCTTCGCCATCGCCTTGAAGTGCTCGACGAGGCCGCGCTGCGAGGTCTTGTTGTAATAGGGGGTGACGTGCAGCAGGGCGTCCGCGCCGACATTCTGCGCGAGCTTGGAGAGATTGACGCCGTGGGGGGTGTCGTTGCTGCCGGCGCCGGCGATGATTTTAACGCCCCTGCCATGCACCTTATTCACCGCGAACTGGATGGCCGAAATCTGCTCTGCGTCGGTCAGGGTCGAGGCCTCGCCGGTCGTGCCGCAGACGACCAGCGTTTTGACGCCGTTTTCGAGCTGAAAATCGATCAGCGTGCCGAAGGCGTCAAAATCGATGGAAAAATCCTTTTTGAACGGGGTCACGATCGCGGTGGCGCAGCCGGTGAATACAGGTTCTTTTTTCAATGCGATTACCTCCTGTTGATAATAAGGCGGGCGATCTGAACGGCGTTGGCCGCCGCGCCCTTGCGAATATTGTCGGCGACGACCCAGAGGTTCAAGCCGTTTTCGACGCTGTCGTCGCGGCGGATACGGCCGATATAGACCTCGTCGGTGCCGGTCGCGGCGGCCGCGAGGGGATAGACGCCGTTTGCGGGATCGTCCTGAATGACGACGCCGGGGAAGCTGCGCAGCGTTTCGGTCAGCTCCGCGAGATCATAGGGTTTGGCGAGCTCGACGTTGATGGATTCGCTGTGGCCGTTGAAGACGGGGACCCGCACCGCCGTCGCGGTGATGCGCAGCGAATCGTCGTGCAGGATCTTGCGGGTCTCGTTGATCATCTTCTCCTCTTCCTTGGTGTAGCCGTTGTCGAGAAAGACGTCGATGTGCGGCAGGCAGTTGCTGAAGATGGGGTGCGGGAATTTTTTGGGCGCGTACTCCACGCCCGAAACGAACGCCTTCGCGCCCTCCTCGAGATCGTCCCAGCCCTTGACGCCCGCGCCCGACACGGCCTGATAGGTCGAGTAAACGATGCGGCGGATGCCGTATTTGTCGTGCAATGGCTTGAGCGCGACGACGGCCTGAATGGTCGAGCAGTTGGGGTTCGCGATGATGCCCCGATTGTTCCAGATGTCCTCGGGGTTGACCTCGGGCACGACAAGGGGAACCGCCGGATCCATGCGCCATTGAGAGCTGTTGTCGATCACGACACAGCCCTTGCCGGCGGCAATCGGCGCGTAGATTTTGCTCGTCGAGGCGCCCGCCGAAAACAGCGCGATGTCAAAGCCCTCGTCAAAGCTGTGCTCGTCGAGCTCCTTTACCGTGTATTCATCGCCCAAAAAGGGCAGTCTGCTGCCGGCGCTTTTTGCTGAAGCGAACAGAGTGTATTCGCAGTCGGGCAGGTTATACTCCTCCAGAACCTTTAAGAAGGTCCTGCCGACCATGCCGGTCGCGCCGACAACCGCAATTTTTGTTTTGCTCATGACAACAATTCCTCTTTTCGTTTTTTCTTTTTATGCTCTCGGCTTGAAAAGCGCCGCCGCATACCCTATAATGAAAGTCGCTCGCGGTGCGCCGAAACAAACGGTCGCGCCGGAGAATTTATAGTAATAGTATCATCCCGCGCAGGGGATGTCAATGAATGAAGCCGGCCTGTTGCCGGCCGAAGGGGCTTTTCATGAAACGAAGCGATTTTTACTACGATCTGCCGAAGGAGCTGATCGCGCAGCATCACGCCGTGCCCCGCGACGCGTCGCGGCTGATGCGGCTCGACCGGGTCACGGGGGAGATCTCGGGGCATATTTTTCGCGACATTGAGACTATGCTCGAGCCGGGCGACGTGCTGGTCGTCAACGACAGCAAGGTCATTCCCGCGCGCCTTCTGGGCGAAAAGAGCACCGGCGCGGCGGTTGAGCTGCTGCTGCTCAGGGAGCTCGGCGGCGAGCGGTGGGAATGCCTCGCGCGGCCGGGCAAGCGCCTGAAGCCCGGCAGCGAAATCTCGTTCGGCCCGCAGCTTTCGGCGACGGTTGCCGGCGAGGCCGAGGAGGGAAACCGCATCGTCGTCTTTCGTCACGATCCTGCCAGAAGCATCTATGAGATACTCGATGAAATCGGCCATATGCCTCTGCCGCACTATATCACCGCGCCGCTTGAGGATAACAGCGAATACCAAACGGTCTATGCCGACGAGAGGGGCTCGGCGGCCGCGCCGACAGCGGGTCTGCACTTCACCGAAGCGCTGCTCGCGCGCCTCGAGGCGAAGGGCGTCGCCCTCGCGAAGATTACTCTGCATGTGGGACTGGGAACCTTTCGACCCGTCAAGGCGGAAAACATCACAGACCATCATATGCACACAGAGCATTTTGTGGTATCACCGCAGGCCGCCGAGACGATTACGCGCGCGAAACGGGGCGGCGGCCGGGTGATTGCGTGCGGCACGACCTCCTGCCGCACGCTGGAGGCGGTCGCCTCCAAATACGGCGCGATCGTGCCCTGCTGCGACGACACCGATATTTTTATCTACCCCGGTTATTCGTTTAAGGCCGTCGACGGCCTCATCACCAACTTTCATCTGCCGGAAAGCTCACTCATCATGCTGGTCAGCGCTTTTGCGGGCTATGAGCACACGATGGCGGCGTATCGCCGCGCCGTCGAGGAGCGCTATCGCTTTTTCTCCTTTGGCGACGCCATGTTCATTGTGTGAGTAGAGATTTGGAGGATGGAAAAGCCCGCGAAAGAGCAGAATTGCTGCGCTTTCGCGGGCTTTGGCATGTCGTCTTTGTGGGGCGGGATCGGGTAAAAACATTTGGGGTCTTAAAGGTTTGTGAAAGCTATAAAGCGAGCAGAGCCACGAATCGCAAAGCCGAATGACCATGGCCTAATGCGCCGAGGGCCAAATTTGATATGGCATTATTTTTTTGGCGTGAACGATCGAAAGCACAGGGAAGAGAGGCTATGCAAAAGCCTTTTACAGAATAGGTCCCCGTTTTGTTTGTTGATGCCGCAGAAGCCGGCGAAGCGCAGGCGGAAAACCCGACAGTTATTTTAAAATCAGAGGCAGAAAGCTCTCGCCGTCGGTTTGCGCCGCAACGCCGAGATAGTCGCAGACCGTCGCCGCGATGTCGGCGAAGCTGTTCCGTGTGCCGAGATCGACCCCCTGTCTGAGGGCGGCGCCATAGGCGAGCATCGGCGTATATTCGCGGGAATGGTCGGTGGTTTGGGTATAGCCGGGGTCACAGCCGTGATCCGCCGTGATGATCAGCAGATCGTCAGGGCGCATTTTGGGCAAAAACTCGCCGAGCTGTTCGTCAAACTCCGTCGCCGCCTTTGCGTAGCCCGCAACGTTGTTGCGGTGGCCATAGAGCATATCAAAATCGACGAGATTGACAAATGCAAGCCCATTAAAATCGCGGTCGGCGAGCTCCAGCGTGACCTCCATGCCGTGACGGTTGCCGGTGATTTTATGGGTTTCACTCACGCCCACGCCGGCAAAAATGTCGTAAATTTTCCCGACGCCGATGGTCTCCATGCCCGCCGCCGCGAGATAGTCGAGCATGGTTTTGCGGGGCGGCTGCAAAGAATAGTCGTGGCGGTTCGTCGTGCGCTGAAAGTTGGTTTTGTCGGTGCCGACAAAGGGCCGCGCAATCACACGGCCGACCGCATGTGTGCCGCTCGCGGTGAGCATATCCCGCGCGGTCTGACAGATATTGTATAATTCGGGCACGGGCACGAGCGCCTCGTTGGCGGCGATTTGAAAGACGCTGTCCGCCGAGGTGTAGACGATCAGCGCGCCGGTGCGCAGATGCTCCTCGCCGTAATCACGAATCACGTCGGTGCCCGAATAGGGCCTGTTGCAGAGGACCTTGCGCCCGACCTTCTTCTCAAACGCCTCGATGACCTCGGGGGGAAATCCGTTCGGGTAGGTCGGCAGCGGGGTGGGGGAGACGACGCCCGCGATCTCCCAGTGGCCGATGGTCGTGTCCTTGCCCATCGAGCGCTCGGTCATGCGGGCAAAGCACCCGATCGGGCCTTCGACCCGCGCGCCGCAATGAACGCCGTCGATGTTGAATAGGCCCAGCTTCGCCATGTTGGGCGTGTTGTAGCAGGGCGAGGCGCAAATCGAGCGCAGGGTATTGGTGCCGGCGTCTCCGAATCGGTCTGCGTCCGGCATTTCTCCGATACCGTAGCTGTCCAGCACGACAATAAAAACGCGTTTTTTCATGGTATTTCCTCACTTTCTGTGATCTGAATCGTCTGTGTGGCGGCAAAAACCATTTAGCCCGCGCGCATGGGAATGGAGCGCGCGCAGAACTCGCCGCCGCATCCTCTCCGCTTTCATCATCAGCGCCCCGGCCAGGCTCGGGCTGAGGTGGGAAACCGCCTCCTGATGGCGCGGCAGATTCCGAAGATGTCTGGACGTTTGTTGTCCGCGTCGTTGGTCGGCGAGACGAGAACCTTTTTTCGACCCTTTTGCGGGTCAGGTAATATGCCGCGAGCTTGCAGGTTGCGGTCAGGCGGCCGAGCCTGCTCGCGTCCATCGGCGGCACCCGAGCCCGTGATTTTACGCGCCGGGCTGCGCGGACGGCTTTGATTTTGTGTGCTCGGCCGCGGGAATGCCACCCAGAACGATGCGGCAGGTGAGATTGGCGATCTCACGCGACGGCTCCGGGTTGGCGTCGTCCAGCCAGTCCCTCAGCATACCGATCGAGCCGGAGACCATGAACCAGAAAGCGCGTTCGCTGAGCTTCTCATCGCCCGTTCGCGGGCCGGTCCACATATAGAGAAATTTATCCCTTGCGAGATCGGTGACGCTGCGCACAAAAGAGCTGTTGCCGTATTTTCCCAACAGCGCGCCGCACAGATCGCGGTTTTCGTCAAGATACGTATACAATTCCCGCAGCATGTCGCGCAGGCTCTCCGGCGTTTGCGCGCTGTATTTGCTGAGGATCTCGCGCAGATCCTCGAAGAGCTCCTTCTCAAACTTTTCGACCATATCGAAAACGTCGCGATAGTGCAGGTAAAAGGTGCCGCGATTGATGTCGCAAAGCTCGGTCAGCTCGCGCACGGATATTTTATTGACCGGCTTTTGGCGCATGAGGACAGAGAGACTGCGGCGGAGCACCTGCCGCGTTTTGCGAACCCTGCGGTCGAGCAGCTTATCCATCTTCACCGCGAATTGCCCTCCCTTAAACCGCTGAATCGCGCCGTCGGCCCGGCGTAGCGCCTGCTTATTATAAAATTCGCTGTTTTTCCTTTTCGGTGTATAAAATGAAACGGAAATTCCGCTGATTTTTATCTATAATGCCATTATAGCGCGCGTGTCTGTGAATTTCAATCTCGCGAACGGATAAAAGCTGATGGCCCGTCTGCGCCGCCATGCATCTGAATAAACATCCACGCGTAAAACGCGTGGTATTGCATATGCGGGCAAAGCCCTCTG
>CAZKRQ010000112.1:0-6564 GCA_964555125.1 uncultured Oscillospiraceae bacterium | reverse complement strand
CAATCTCTGCCGGTTCCACTTTTTCTTTCAAAATAGCGGTTCTCCGACGCGGCTCCCCTCTTTCGGCCCAAACGGCCGTATTTTTAATGTGTTTTTATTATACTCTACTGCGCCGCATGGGTCAAAGCGCCGCGCGGCCGTCAGGGGCGGCACACCTTTTCCCTCTGCGCTGCATAGAATAGGGTCGATAAGGAGGTACTTCACCATGTCCACGAACAATACCAGACAGATCCCGTCCTATCCCGGAACACTGCTGCGCCGCGGCAGCCAAGGCGCCAGCGTCCAGTTTATGCAATATTGTCTCGACAGCATCCGCGAAAATCTCTACGGCTCGATCAACCGCATCGCCGTTGACGGAATTTTCGGCCGCGCCACCGAGACGGCGGTCATGCAATATCAGGCGATCAAGAATCTCAAGATCGACGGCATCATCGGGCCGGACACCTGGAACAGCATTGTGGACGACTACTCGTCCATCCCGGATTCGCAGCGCGACGTCTATCCCGGCTCCCCTCTCTCCTGGGGCAGCAGCGGGGCGAGCGTCCTCGTCATGCAAAACCGGCTCAACGCTATTTCTCCCGTCTATCCGGCAATCGCCGTGCAGAATGCGGATGGCAAGTTCGGCGTGCATATGTCCGACGCGGTCCGCCTCTTTCAAAAGCAGTTCGAGCTCAACCCGGACGGCGTCATCGGCGAAAAAACATGGGACTCGATCATTCAGGTCAGCAACGGCGTCACCGCCGGCGTCCACGAGCAGGTACACACGCGATACAGCGGCCTCGTCACGGCGGGCAGCACCGGCGACAGCGTCCGCTTTGTGCAGGCCTATATGAACCGCGTCGGCGTCGCGCATCAGGCCGGCTTCCCGGCCGTAAAGGTCGACGGTATCTATGGCCCCAACACCCGCGCGCTGATCATCGCCTTCCAGACCCACTTCGGCCTTAAGGCGGACGGCATCGTCGGCTCGAACACATGGAGCCGGATGATCGATGAGTTCAACCAGATCGTTTGACCCCGCGCCGATGTACAGCTTCACCCATAGACCCACCCACGCGCCCGCCCTCCTCGGCGGGCACGTGGGCTTTTTTATGCCGCCGGGGCCTACAGCGAGCAACCCGTCCGCGCGCACTGCGGCGCTTGACTCCGGGCAGTTGAATTTTTCGCGCGCGAATGGTAAAATGACATGGATTTTCAGGCGGCGAATATCGACCGCAAAAGGAGCGTTCCACATCATGTCCGACGCCTTCGAGGAGCTCTACCGCTATATGCGGCTGGCTCACTACAAACGGCTGTTTTCCGCAATTCATGAAAAATCGGGCAGCCTGACGGCAACCGAGGCGGCCTCGGTGGAGGTCATCTATCTCCTCGACCGGCCGACCGTCAACGAATTTGCCCGCTTTCTGAATATCTCACAGCCCAACGCGACCTATAAAATCAACGCCCTGGTCGAAAAGGGCTACATTATTAAGCTGCCCTGCAAGGAGGACCGGCGCGAATGCCGCCTGGCCGTGACGCAGAAATTTATGGATTATTATGCGGCGCAGACATCCGACCTTCTGAGGGCGGCGGCGTCAAGCCTCACCGACGCGGAGCGGGATGCTCTGAGCCGGCTCGTGGTCAGGATGGCGGAGCTCGCCCGGCAGCGCGGCGAGCTGGACAACCCGCCGCGGCCGCTCAAGGAAGCGCCGCCGAAAAAGGGGCGCTTTCGCAAAATGCGCGAGGCCCTCTCGCGCAAAAGCGGCGTGCAGCGGGGTGAAAGCGTCGATGAGCTCCCGTGACACACAGACGCAGACGCAAACGCAAAAACGAAAGGATGGATGGAAACATGAGCAAGGTCGCAGTGATTACGGGAGGAAGCAGCGGCATCGGCAAGGCCACGGCGGCGCTGTTCGCCCGGCAGGGTTACATCGTCTATGAGCTGAGCCGCAGCGGCAAAGAACAAAGCGGGGTGCGCCATCTGGACGCCGACGTCACCCGGGAGGAAAGCCTGATCGGCGCCATGCGCCTCATCGGCGAGGAGAACGGGCGCATCGACCTGCTCGTCAACAACGCCGGTATGGGGATCTCGGGCGCAATCGAGTTTACCGAGACCGAAAGCGCGCGGCGCATCTTCGACGTCAATTTCTTCGGCACCTTTTGCAGCATCAAAGCCGCGCTGCCCTATCTGCGCAAGAGCGACGCGCCCCGCATCATCAACCTGAGCTCTGTCGCCGCGCCGCTCTCGATCCCGTTTCAGGCCTTTTATTCCGCGACCAAGGCCGCGATCAACTCCCTGACGCTCGCTCTCGCCAATGAGCTGCGGCCCTGGCGCTTCAGGGTCAGCGCCGTCATGCCCGGCGACGTGCACACCGGGTTCACCGCCGCGCGCGAAAAAAGCGCCGCAGGCGAAGAGCTTTACGGCGCGGCGATGGAAAAAGCGGTCGGCTCGATGGAAAAGGACGAGCTCTCGGGCATGACCCCCGATTACATCGCCGCTCTTATTTACAGGGTCGCCAATAAAAAGCGACCGAAGGTTCTGTATACGGCGGGTGGAAAATACAAATTTTTCGTTTTTCTCTCCAAGGTCGTTCCCGCAAATCTGATCAACAAGCTGGTCGGCGCGGTCTACTGAGCGCCGGCCGCGGATCGTTTTACCATCAATTTTTTGGGGGGCGATCATTATGCAGCGCCATTCCGTTGCCGGAGGGCATGGCTTCGCTCTGATTTCCATCGCTGTCTGGGGCACCACGTTTCTCTCCTCTAAGGTTCTGCTCAGCAGCTTTTCGGCTGTTGAGATCCTCTTTTTTCGTTACCTGCTCGCGTATGCCGCGCTGTGGCTGCTCTATCCGAAGCCGCTGCGGCTCGAGGACAAAAGGCATGAATGGCTCTTCGCGGGCGCAGGGCTCTGCGGCGTAACGCTGTATACCCTCTTCGAGGTCAATGCGCTCTCCTTTTCCTATGCCTCGAACGTCAGCGTGATCGTCTCGTCCGCCCCTTTTTTCTGCGGCGTATTCGCTTCGGCCTTCCTCAAGGAGGAAAAGCTGCGCTTCACCTTTTTTGCCGGTTTCGCCGTCGCGATTGCCGGCATTGCGCTCATCAGCTTCAGCGGCGCGACCGAGCTGAAGCTGAACCCGCTCGGCGATCTGCTTGCGCTGGGCGCGGCGGTCGTCTGGGGCGTCTACTCGATTCTCTCCCGCAAGCTCGGCGCGCACGGGTATAACGTCTTCGCCCAGACGCGGCGCATCTTTTTCTGGGCCCTCGTCTTTATGCCGCCCGCCATGGCGCTGTTTGACTTTCGGCTCGATCTGTCCCGGCTCGCCGCGCCGCAAAATCTGCTGAACCTGCTGTTCCTCGGCCTTGTCGCCTCCGCCCTGTGCTATGTGTGCTGGAACAAGGCGCTCGACGCGCTGGGCACCACCCGCGCAAGCGTGTATATCTATCTCATGCCGGTCGTAACCGTGATTGCGTCGGTTCTCATCCTGCATGAACGGATCACGGCGCTCTCGGCCTGCGGCATGGTTTTGACCGTAGCCGGGCTGCTTCTCTCCAATTATCCGGGCAAAAAGGGCATAGGGCCGTGAGGGCTACGTATCCTTACGCTCTGCACCAAATGCGGTGATGGGAATAGAAAACAAGGCGCAGATATAAGGCCAAGAGCCTTGCACTCCCCGGTGGAACGCAAGGCTCAAAAACGCCGCAGCTGCGCTTTTTGCGTTCGATACAGCCGCTTTGTTTTCTTATAGAAATGCCGCTAAGGCTCGCGCCCTTTTCCGAGTGCCGCTCGCTAAAATCGCCGCTAAGGGTGAATTTTTCAAATTTACTCTTCACCCTCTGTCGCTCCTAAACGGAGGAAGCCGGGTAGTTTTCCTTTTCGCGCAGCTTGCGCTGTAGCTTTCTCTGTTCACAGCGCGCACATGCCGCTTCATATTCCCTACGCTCCTCCTCTGTCTGCGGCGCAAGGCGCGGCACGCGGCAGGGGCGGCCGCCCTCGTCGAGCGCCACAAGCGAGAGATACGCCGTGTTGATATTGTGGCGTGAGCCGTCCATCTCCTCTGTGTAGGTATCGACGCGCACCTCCATTGACGTATTGCCTACATAGACAACCCGGCCTGCGAGCACGATCAGGCTGTTTGCATAAGCCGGAGCTTTGAACTCGAGCTGTTCAACAAGCACTGTCGTCACGTTGCGGTTCGCGTGCCGCCTCGCAACGACGACGGCCACCATGTCGATCCATTCCATCAGATGGCCGCCAAACAGGCGATTGCACCCGTTCATCGTGCTCTGTGTTAAAATCTGCACCTGTTCGGTGTAGGACTCTCGCGGCGTCTTGCTTCGTTCCATAGCCGTCTCCCTGTTTTTTTCTGTATTATACCAGATCGGTCTGCCCAATTCCTATTCCCTTTTCTTTCGAGTCACGTTTTTCAAGGCTTCACCCGCCCTTGTACATAAAAAGCGCTTTAACCCCGCTCTAATTGGCCGGCACGTCAAGATATGCATTCGCCTCATTTGCGATCCAGCGAGTGCCGACGTATCTTTCGTCGACTGGACAAATTGCGGGTATTCTCCGGGTAAATTTATCCATTACTTCTTCAACGGCATGATCGAGTATTATTAGAAGTAAAGCCAATAAAATCGCCAGAAATGGGAGCGCAAGGATCACAAGCGTCACATTCGCTATCGTTTCCCCTACATGTTCTGATTCCTTTTTCATCCAATCCACCTACCATGCATTATGCGTCTTCATCTTCAGATAACAGTTAAAAATATATTGAAATTCCGGAGCGATGTTGCTATAACATTTCATACAGCATTTCACTCCTATCGCGTAGATAGCCCAACGCATCCCATAGCCGTCCCTGATTAAACTATATTGAACTATGGTTTATTTTTCCGGGTTACTGCGGGCAATCCAGTTGAATGCTACAACTGCAATTATAGCTGACATAAGCGTGTCAAGAACGATTTGCAACCATTTAAAAATGCCTTTATCGTAAAAAATCGAGGTTACACAATTACTTACTGCTCCGATCGTTACCGCTAAAGCCGGCCACCAAGCGCCGCGTCTGTATAAGCAAAATGGTCTGTGATTCCATTTATGACGTATAACCCAAAATAAAGCAATCATTATAAACAAAAGGGTACTACAATCCATTAGACCTTCTAAAAAACAAAATAAATAATCAGAAACAGGAAGTTTTGACAAAGCTGAAATAATCCAATATGTATTGGCTCTCAATTCAACCAACACGATCGAAACAGCCAGAAACACCCAAACAACACCTTTTCTTGCCGGTTTTCCGAACAAAGCATCCTGTGTGATCCCAAGCATCAAAAGCATAGAAAGCGGTATGATCGGTAATCCAGCGAAGTATAAGCCCATCTCGTTCATTGGTATTGCGAGCAGAATAAAAGCTAAAAATATATATCCTATCCATACCGCAAGATACTCCATAATAAAAAACCTCTTACTATTCATCAGTTTTCTTCTTCCTCATTTATAGTAGTTATAATATCTTCTATAACCCTGCTATCAAGCGGCTTAGGTATTTGCACATAAGGAGTCAAATCCAACATTTCCTTTCCCAAACCGTTCATCACAACCAATCGATCATTGGGAATAATATCGTCTCTACAACATATCCCTTTTCCCAGTCACGATATATCAATTCACCATAAGTCTGATTATAATCATCGGAAACGGGGACGGTATGCTAAAGCTTTTGTTCTCCCCTGCCGGAATAGAAGGACGCATTGCCCGGTGCCCCGTTCCCTGTATGCGCCCCGTCCAATTTCTTTTTTTAGCTGGAGCCCCGCCACCCCTTACAAATTTTGCGGCAGGGCCAGCCGGTCAGGGGCCGCTTTGTGGCCCCTGACCGGTAAATAAAGAATTAGACTGATAATTGATATTTTTTCGGCGCATTTTGCGGCAATTCCGCAAACGGAATCCGAGCCCGAACGAAGGTGAGCTGTTCCAGGTCGCCGAGCAAATCGCAATGGCTCATATCGAAGATAAAGCTTTCGCCCTCTTTCAGCCATTCTACTACACCTGTAAATACTTCCTCTGATCGCAAACCAGCTTCACCCCTCGACAAAACCTCATCGACAAAGTAAACCTTGACATTTGTAATACTAACAAGATAATCAAACTTGAGAATATGTTCTTCACCGTCAACGATTAAAACCGCTTTATGGTCACTATATTCATAACCTCGAGCAACATCGACCTTCAAATCTGCTTCCTGCGCAATCCATCGAGTGCCGTAGAATTCTGAATAAAAGGGGCTCACAACATCTGGCTGCCGCTTATAGCGCTCTTTCAAAATACCGAATGTCAGCAAGGACATTGCTTCGACATAGCACAACAAAAGCGCCGCTAAAAGACTCACTGGTACAAGCCAATACTTTTTCATCATTTACCCCTCTTCCGTTTCATTTTTCCGAATAGTATAAACAACAATAGGGAAATGTCGATCATCACAAATTATTGTTAAATCCTCTTTCATTCTTTCTTCTGAATCTGTATCGTAACAATTGTAAATAGAATATATTTCTGTCTGCGCATTATAGTCTACTGCAACATAATGA
>CAZKRQ010000111.1:0-6655 GCA_964555125.1 uncultured Oscillospiraceae bacterium | reverse complement strand
ACGACCGACACCGTCGCCTCGGAGGTGAAGTCCGCCGCGCAGCGGGCGATCGCGACCGAGAGAATATCCCGCGCGATATTGTCGGACTCGTCCTTGAGCTGTTGCTCATAGTGATTGATGCGCACCGCCTTTTCGTGCGCAAGCTCCTGATCGAGCTGTGTCAATAGCAGGGATTTTGCCTGTTCCTCCGTGAAGCCCGAGATGCGTTCGAGCATCTCGAACTGATTTTGCTTGAGCTTCTCGGCTTCCTCGAGCTTGCCGTTCAGCGCGCTCGTCTTTTTGGCGAGCTTCGCCTCCTCCACCTCAAACTGCTCGATTTTCTTATCCAGATTCTCTTCCTTCTGGATCATTCTTCTTTCCTGGCGCTGCACTTCGTTGCGTCTTTCACGAAGCTCGCGGTCGGATTCGTTGCGCATCTTGAAAATTTCGTCCTTGGCCTCAAGCACGACCTCTTTGCGCTTTTGTTCAGCGGATTTTATAGCGTCGTTGACAATGCGTTTCGCCTCGTCCTCCGCGGAGCCGATACGGGCCTCCGCGACCTTGCGGCGATAGAGAACTCCTCCATAAAAACATACGATGCCGATGACAATCGCAACAACCGCTGAAACAATGATCTGCACGACAGGTGGCATTGTTTCATGGTCCTCCATTTGGTTATTTTTATTTTTCCATAAATCCAGACTTTGGATGATTCAATAGAGCAAAAGCCGTTCAGGCGATGAGCCTTTGCATAAATATCCTATAATATTTTAAAGGCATACGGAGTGGATGTCAATACTTTTAGTATAATAAAAGCGACAAATCCACCAATAGGCCGGAAAATTCCCGTATAATCACAGCTGCGGGCCGCTTATCGGCATAAACCGATTGCCTGCATCCCTTTGTAGGGCGTTAAAATAGACGCCGCGATTTTTCGAGCTTTTCGTGTGAGAGCGCGGCTTTGCGCCGGGGCCGTGGCCGCCCCGTCCCCGATTTGTCCGGCGCGCGCTTTGACCGGCAAAAAAAGCACAGAGGGTCAGTGCCCCCTGTGCTTTTCCTTGCGCTTGCTCTGGCGCAGGGCTTTGAGATTTTCTTCTCCACTTGGGTCGAGCGGCGCAGCGAAAGCTTGGAGAAGCTATGGAACACGCGAAAGGAGGAGAAGGACGACCTGCTGACGGTGCTGTGAGCGCGCCACACTTTAAAAAACAGACGAAAAAAGGAGGGAAGAACCCCTCCTTTTTTGTGTCTATCAGGGTTGTACAGAATAGACCAGATCGGTGAAATAGAGATAGCTGGTTGACCGAAGCCAATACTGTTCCTTTGGGATCGCCCTGAATTGCGGAATACACTCGTCAAAGGTATATGCGTTTCCTCCGCCGTATTGCGTCGTTTCGATATACGTGATCCCCGTTTTCACGATGAGATACGCCTCCCCTTCATAGACAATCTCCGCTGGCTGCATCGCAGAATCCAGCGAAAGAGACGAGGGAGAATCGACGATGCTCTTTGTGTTCAAGTCAACAAAAAGATCGATTGCTTCCAGCCCGTTATCCAGTCTGACAACCAGATGGCGATCATACATATCTCCCATAATATAGGGAACATAGAGATCATCCTTCAGGATATTGAGATCATCCACAACAACGCTTGTTTCACCCGTAGACAGGTCGTAGCTTTTTAAGGCGGTTTCCTTTTGCTCGACAAAATAAAAGGTTCCATTCCCGTCGGACACAAAGGTTGACGCATTGTCGAGAACGTCGAGTGCACTCGAACTCCCGGCCGTCGAGAAGACGGCGCTTTCATAAATCGGCAACAGGCTTTGAGACAAACGGGCGTGGACGGTGCGAGTTGCCGCGTTGTTGATGGCTGTCATGACGAGGCCGTCGGGATAAACATCTGTGATGATGGTGCTGGGGCTTGTCGGCAGCGATTGCAGAGAAGTGATCGTCCCGGAAGACAACCGAATGCCGCAGACCTCTTCCCCTACGCAAACAGGGTGTTCCTCCCCGTCTTGAAAGGTGCTGAGAATAACAAAAATCGTGTCTAGCCCGTCATAGGCCACCGCGCTGTTCGACTTAAACAGCTGCTGCGCGGGCAGAGTCACGGTGTGTAACAGCGCGCCCGCCTGATCCAAAATGTATAATTTTGAACTCATACCCTCGTAAATGTCGGCAAACGGCACATGACCCAGCTTGAAAACGAGAAGGTAATCGCCCGCTGTCGCGACGATACCTCCACCCAGAATATCGGGAATCGCCTCCGCCGTGAATTTCTCGATTTGCATGGTGTCCAGATCGTATTTGATAAGATCCGCTGTGGCGTCGACATAGCCCCGAAGCGTATAAAACGCATTGTCGCCGGGTGCGATTTCGTTGGTTACCAGCCCTGACGAGGCGGTGACTAAGGTCATTTTGTGCTCCCGAACAATTTCCTCCGAACTTACATTGGACTGCGGCGCAATCACAGGTTGCACCAACAATTGACTTCCGCAGGAGCAAAAGCAGCAAAGAACAAGGATAAACGCAAGAACTGCGCAAGATCTTTTCATTTTTTTCTCCTTCGTTTATAGTGCGTCTATAATAGTGGCACAGAGTTATGGGTCGTAATACCACACCTCATTGACACAGCGACAACCGCAGAAATCATTTTTTACATTTGTATAAGCATTATAACGCAGCCACTCCCAAGGGGTAGACGGTATACGATCAATCCACCAGATATAGTATCCTGCATCTGCTGCCTCTCGCTGTTCTCCTATACAACTAAAACCTGTTAGAGTAAGATTATCAGTCCCAATATAGTGGTTGACGCCGTTGATTAAATCATAATCGCAGCCATACCGAACATCTGCATCGCCAAAAGTATTTGAAGTAGTGGTGATTACATTAACGTACGGCGTTGATGTTCTTCTTCTGTTTATGCTCACTGTCGCGTTGTTCCACGTCGCGTAGCCATGACCAACATTGCCATTGTTAACAATTTCGATCATTTGATACCACTGTGTTGTGCTACCGGAATAGGTACTGATTGTTAAATTTGTTCCGCTCGAAGGATAAGACCAAGTTAATTGATTAAGGCAGGTTCCTCCAGCCCATTTGAAGCAAAGAGGCGTTTCTGGAGCAACAAGCGAATAACTGGCGACATTTGCATCACGAGCCGCATAAGTACTTTCTGGAACTAGATAAAGCAGTAATATTAGTATAAGACATGCAAAACCGATTTGGGATATTCTCTTTTTTATTGTCATAAGTTAACCTCCTTATATGAAATTATATACATAATTTAAGAAAAAAAACAAGAGAAAATAATTAAATTTAACAAAAAATATATCAGCGTATGCACGCCAAAGAATTGTAAACTAAACCGAAAAAAGCCAGCTATAAATAGAGTATATTCCATCTGGGCGGCGCGACAGCAGAGTTTTGAACGATACAGGGGATAAAAGAGAGCGTGGCGTTGCACCTGAAGTGGATGCCTTACTTTCTCAAAGCAACACTTTTCCTGTTCAGCGGCCGCCGCTCTAAGCCGGGTCGTTGCGGACGACCGCAGGGGCATATTCATTATACGGCCCAAAATCCGGCGGCGCAAGCGTCAATCCCGCGCGCCAAAGCCCGCCCCGCGCAGCAGCGCGGCCGCCGAGAGCACCTCTTCGGGCAGATCCTCGTGGGCGATGAAGCCGCGGCCGTTGGGTCCGTATCCGTTCTCGTCGTCCCGCAGGCGGTCGATTTCTCCGAGCAGCAGCGCGGCATACTCCTCAATCGACCACATGCCCCAGAGCGCGTCGGCATAGCGGAGCGCGCCGCCCTGCACGACGACCCGCGCGCGATAGGGCGCGAAGCTGACGACAATGTCGTCGGTCAACAGCCGCAGGGTCGCGGCCATCCGCCGCTGCATGGTCGCGTCCTGAAGGACGATCATGCTGCCGTGCGCCATCCCGGCCTCATCGAGCAGCCGCAAAAGGAATCGGGCATTTTCGCCGCTGTTGGTCGAGCGGTTCTCCCGCAAAGCGGTGTCGATCCCGTAGTTCAGCGAGAGATACTCCGCGAGAATATCCGCCTCGGCGCGACCCGAGACCGCAAGCGAGGGGCAGCCCTCCTTCATCCGCGCGCGAAAGGCGGGGGTCGTGTGCCCGGCCCCGCCGACCGTGACAAGCCGCCGCGCGACGCCCGCCCGCCACGCCTGCGCGGCGACCGTGCAGGCGTAGGGGATCACGCCGCCGACCAGCACGAGCAGATCGGCGGTTTCAAAGCCATACCGTTCGCGCAGGGCCTGCCGGGTCAACGCGGGCAGATCTCTGCGCGCGCAAAAAACACCCAGCGTATTGAGCGCCTGCGCGAGCCTTTCCAGTTCCATAGGTTTTCCCCTCCATTGCCTGAGCCGGGCCTGTCCCGCGGGGCTGCGTCTCCCGGCGCCGTTTGCTAGCCGATGCAGTCGCGCAGCACCCGCAGCGCATTTTTATGGGTCAGCTTATCGAAATCCTCCGAAGAGAATTCGCCGCGCAGCGGCGCGAGCATGGCGGGCACGCCCGCGCAGTCGCCGAACTCGAGCGCGCTGTCCCCGATGCCGTCAAAATCCGAGCCGAGCGCGACGGCCTCGATCCCGGCGCGGTTCACGATATGGCGGATATGCCGCCGCACATCCTCAGAAAGCGTTTCGCGCCCGCCGTCGAGCAGAAAATAGGGACAGTAGTTGACCCCGACCACGCCGCCCTTCTCCCCGATCACGCGCAGCATGTCGTCGTCGAGGTTGCGCCGATGGTTACAGAGCGCCCGCGCGCAGGAGTGGCTCGCGACGAACGGCCTGCTGCTCACGTCGGCGACGTCAAAAAAGCCGCCGCGCGACAGGTGGGATACGTCGACCACGATCCCCACCTCATTGAGGCACTCCACCGCCTCCTTTCCGAACGGCTTGAGACCGCGCGCGTGCGCCGCGGGGTCGTCGCTGTTGGGAAAGCCGAGGCAGTTTTCATAGTTCCATGTCAGGGTCAGCAGCCGCACCCCGTCGCGGTGCAGCGCGGCGATGCGGGAAAGATTGCCCTCGAGAAGCGCGCCGTCCTCCACCGAGAGCAGCGCGGAGCGCCGCCCGTCCGCCATATTGGCTGCGAGATCGTCCGCCGTGCACGCGAGCGCAAGCTCGCCCCCGCACTGCGCGAGCGCGTCGAAAAAAGAGTCCCGCGCCGCCGCATACAGCGCCCACGGTTCCCGGGCCAGCCGCAGCGCCCGCGCCTCCTCATGCGAATAGATCATGAGCGCGAAGACCTGAGCCACAACGTCCCCTGCCTCCATGCGCCGGAGATCGAGCTGCCCCCCGTTTTGTCTCAGACCCTCTTTGCGCAGAAGGACCCGCTCAACGGCGGTGTCGCAGTGTAAATCGATGAGCTTCATCTGAACCCCTTTGCGTACTGTTTTTTCGCGGCAAGGACTGCGCGCCGGATAAAAGGAACGCCGCACCTAAAAAAACGCCCCACGTTTCGCGGCGGTTCCATAAGAAAACGAAGCGGCTGCATCTTACGCAAAAAGCGCAGCCGGCGGCGCTCTCAAGCCCCTGCATTTCATCAAAGAATGCTGGGAACTTGGTCCCCGCAACGCGCCACCGCTTTATGTTTACTGCGGTTTACGGCGAAATAGACGCGCCCTGCTTTATTCCCCGCGTTGCTGCGCGTAAAACCGCTCGAGGATTTCGGCGGCGCAGCCGATCAGCTCGGTGCAGGGGCGCTTCTGATAATATTGCGGCGTGCGTTCCTCGGGAACCGGCGAGGCCTCGGCCCCTTCGAGGCCGAGCAGCTCGCGGCAGATGTAGCTGCCGTTCTGCGCGCGGTATGACTCCATCAGGCCGCGCACGATCTCGTATTGGCGCGCCTTTTGCGCCTTGTCTTTCGGGTCGGCCGAGCCGTGGGAGAAGCCGACGCACAGCGCCATGCCGCTCACCGCGCCGCACACCTCCCGCATCCGCGCGAAGCCTCCGCCGAAGGATTGCGCGCACCGCATCGCCGTCTCAAAATCCATGCCCAGCTCCTCGCAGAATGCGCCGACCACCGCCTGCGTGCAGTTGTAGCCCTCTCGAAACAGAGCCATGGCCTTTTCCCTGTGTCCCATTGTCTTCTCCTCAATCGCGTTTTCTTCATTGTAGCGCACGGCGAACACGAGGTCAAACCGCCCGCGCAAAAATTGAACGGCGCGGGGCTCCAACCCCGCGCCGTCCTGCTCCGTGTTCTTTTTAATAGATCGGGAACGCGTCGCACAGCGCGCGCACCTCTTTGCGAATGCGCTCCCTGTTCGCGTCAAAATCCCGAACGGCGAGGGTGATGAACGAGGCGATTTTCTCCATCTCCGGCTCCTTGAAGCCGCGCGCGGTCGCCGCGGGGGTGCCGATGCGCAGGCCGCTCGTGACCGACGCCTTCTCGGGGTCGTTGGGGATTGCGTTCTTATTGGCCGTGATGTTGACCTCGTCGAGCTTCTTTTCAAGCTCCGCGCCGGTGATGCCGGTGCCGCGCAGGTCGAGCAGCATCAGATGATTGTCGGTGCCGCCCGAGACAAGCCTGAGCCCGTTTTCGCAAAGCCGGTTGGCGAGAACCCTTGCGTTTTTGACGATCTGCGCCTGATATGCCCGGAACCCGTCGCTCATGCACTCCTTCAGGCAAACGGCCTTGGCCGCGATGACATGCATGAGGGGGCCG
>CAZKRQ010000110.1:0-6739 GCA_964555125.1 uncultured Oscillospiraceae bacterium | reverse complement strand
GCTATGTAGACGCATGGTTTGAGGGCACACTGGAGACCTTCCGTCTGGAGCATCCCGAGCTGTTTACCAGAGCCGGCGCGCTGAAAGCGGACTATGTGCGGGCCGAAGAGGTTATCGCCCGCTGTACGCGGGATCCCCTGTTTATGGCATATATGGGAGGACGCAAGCAGGCAATAAAGACCGCGACGCTGTTCGGTGCCCGGTGGAAAATCAAGATGGACAGTTATTTCCCGCCTTCCAAGCAATCCCCGGGCCGAATTGTAGACCTGAAGGTGATGCGTTCGCTGGACCGCGTCAATGGAATCAGCCTGGTTGAGTATTGGGACTATGACCTGCAAATGGCGGTCTACGCCGCCGTAGAGGGGCACAATTCAGAGACCTTTCTCGCTATCGCGACAAAAGAAGAGGAGCCAAACCTCGAGCTTGTAGAGATCCCACCATGGAGGCGCGCAGAATGTCTTGCCCGCGTGGAGAGGGAGCTGCCCCGCTATCTTGCCGTCAAGCGCGGGAAGGAGGCGCCGCGGCGATGCGGAGTCTGTGAATATTGCCGGCGTACAAAGGTGTTGAAGGCGCCGATCAACTTCGAGGAGGTCGGCTTCAGCCGTCAGGAACTCGACGCAATGAGGGGAGTTTATCTATGAACAAGATCGTCATCAAGAAATATCCGGCCGTTTGCCCGACCAACCCGCCCACTATGGTGCGCATCGACGACGAGGCGGGATATATTCTTCAGATCATCACAAAAAAGCACGGAATGTCCGGGCGTTATTTCGTCAGCGAGCTCATCAAGCAGGTGTATCAGCAGGACATCATCGAATTTATGGAGGTTAAATAGAGATGGCAAACGCACTCATCTACTGCCCGTCCGGCGGCGGCAAGACGGTGAACGCAACGGCGGTGACCGCCGGGCAGAAAGGAAAGAATCTGCTTATCTGCACCGACAACAGCAGCGTGGTGCTGCGCAACTTCGCGCGCAAAGGGCTCACAGTAAAAAATGTCCGCGCCGCCGAAGAGCTTCTGCGGGAATTTGACGCAGCGACAGCGGGCGGAGAATACGACAACGTGATTCTCGACAATATTTCGGACTTCTTCGATATGTGGATCACCGAACTGCGCGCGAGCGAGCGGTTTAAGGATGTTCGACAGGCATATCAGCTGGTGTATCAAAAGCTCAAAATGATTACCCGACAAAGCGGCATGAAGGACTGCAACGTCATTTTTACGGCGTGGTCGGACAACACGGAGGTCGTGACGGCGAGCGGCGAAAGGTCCTATCGCATCAGCCCCAAGCTGCCCGGAAAGATTCTGGACAACATCTGTGGATTGGTCAACATCGTCGCCTATATCAATACCGCCGAAAAGGACGGCGTCAAACGCTGGTACTATCTTCTCGACGGAACGCCGCAGCTTTATGCGAAGGACCAGCTGTATTGCCGCAAAAGCTGCCTGCCCGAAGATTTGTTTACCGCCCCGAAACAGGATAAGGAGGAGAAATAACAATGGCGTGGAATTACAGTGCGCAGAGAGCGCAGGAATACGGCGTGCTGCCCGTTGGGGACTACCGTGTTCGGATCGAGGAGGTCGACGAGGGATACAGTAGAAACGGGAACGAAATGTGGACGTTGACCCTCTCGGTCAGCGGGTCGGCGAGCCGCTTGTGGTTTTATCTGGTTTTTCTGCCGGACAATCCCGGCATGACCGACAGTCGCCTGCGCATGATCTTCGACTCGTTTGGCATCGCGCCGGGCGACATGAACAGCAGATCCTGGGTTGGGAAATGCGGCGGTGCACGGGTTAAGCATGAGGAGTGGAACGGAGAACCGTCCGCAAAGGTGCAGAAGTTTCTGCCCCGCGCGCAGGTGGACGCGCTGCCCCCGTGGGAGGAACCGCAGCGATTCGGGAAATCCGACACGGATCTGGAGGCCGTCCCGGATCCCTCGCAGTTCAGGCCGGTTACGGACGATGCGGACCTCCCGTTTTAACCCCGCGCGTCCCCGCGCATCCGCCGGCTTTGTCGACTGGGATCGCATCCGCGCCTCGCTGACCATGCGAGAGGTCGCGGAGCGGTACGGTGTAGAGGTCAACGCGCAAGGTCTTGCCCGCTGCCCGTTCCACGACGACAGGAGGCCGAGCATGAGGATTTACGACGGAGCCCGCGGATGGTGGTGCTACGTGTGCAACGACGGCGGCAGTGTAATCGATTTCGTCGCGAAGCTGTTGCACATTGATATCCGGGAGGCCGCGCTCCGGCTCAACGAGGATTTTGCGCTTGGCGCCTGCGAGAGGCGGCCGAGCGCTGCGACGGTTATCCAGGCCGCTGCGCAGCGCGCACGCCGCGTGCAGGAGCTTGAGAGCTTTCGAGGTGAATATCGGGCGAAGGCAGCGCGCGCCCGGGAGCTGGCGCGTCTGCCAAAGCCTGCCACTGTCGAGGACGGGGGCGTTTACGGCGCGGCGTGCGGCGAGCTGGCGTCGCTGGAATACTGGTTCGAACAAAACCCATGGAGGTAATCGGGTGGACGGACATAATGCAAGCGCCGACGCACTGCGGCTGACCTATACACAGGATGACTTTCTGCACGGGGTCGAGCCGTTCGAGATGGTTTACGCTTTGCGATCCGACGCTTTCGTGCAATCGCAGGTGCTCGAGCTGGTGACGCAGTACGCCGCGTCGGTCGGGGTAAGAAACTTTAAATCGCTGTATGGCAGCTACGTCAAAAGCAAACTGCAAAAGCGCGCCAATTATTATGTAAATGCAACCAACTTCGCAAATCAGCCGGTCGAATTGGATTGCGGGGAGTGGACCTGCGACGAGGGCGGCGTGCGGCGGGGATTCGGACTGTCCGAGGAGGTCGCCTGCCCGCATCCGATTCTCCCGGTCGAACGCGTTGTGAGTGTGGACACCGGTGCGGAAAAGGTCCGCATCGCGTTTTCCCGGGGCAAGCGGTGGCGCGAGCTGATCGTCGAGCGGAACACCCTCGCCTCTCCCCGCGAGATCATCAAGCTCGCAAACTGCGGAATCAGTGTCAACAGCCGCACCGCGCCTGTTTTGTCCGACTACTTCATGGATCTGGAAACGCTCAACTATGACCGGCTGCCGGAGCGGCGCAGCGTAGGACGCCTCGGATGGATCGACGAGGAGGGCTTCTCGCCCTATGTCGCCGATCTTCTGTTTGACGGGGACGTCAACTACCGCGCCATGTTCAACGCGATTCGCTCCTGCGGGGACTACGAGGCATGGAAGGCCGCGGCCCGGGATTTTCGGGCGGAGAGCGTCGCCGCACGCATTATCCTTGCGGCAAGCTTTGCAAGCGTGCTGGTAAAGCCGCTGGGCACACTTCCTTTCTTCGTGCACCTGTGGGGCATCGACAGCTCGACGGGCAAAACGGTCGCTCTGCTCGTTGCGGCGTCTGTCTGGGCGTCTCCCGAAATGGGCAAGTATGTGAAAACCTTTGACGGAACCGACGTCGGATATGAGCGCACAGCCGATTTCCTGAACAGTCTGCCGATGTGTATCGACGAGCTTCAGCTCGCGAAGAACCGGCGCGGAGAGACCGTGTTCAACGTCTACAAGCTCGCGCAGGGCGCGGGGCGCAGTCGCGGAAACAGGGGCGGCGGCATTGACCGCACGCCGGTCTGGGGCAACGCGATTTTGACGACGGGAGAATCGCCGCTCACTGGCTTTGCAAGCGGCGCGGGCGCGATCAACCGCGTTATTGATGTGGAATGCACGTCGGAATCCAAGGTAGTGCGGGATGGGCGCGCGACGCTGCAAGCATTCAAGCGCAATTACGGGTTCGCCGGCCGGGACTTTGTGGAACGTCTGACAGCGGGCGGCCTTGCCCGCGCCGAAAGCCTGTACGGCGATTATTTCAGGCAGCTCAACGGCGACGAGACGACCGACAAGCAGGCGGTTGCCGCGGCGCTGCTTGTGACGGCGGACCAGCTCGCGACCGAGTGGATCTTCCGGGACGGCGCCGCGCTGACGGTGCCGGAGATCGCGCGGTTCCTCGCGACAAAATCGGCCGTATCCACGGGGGCACGCGGATATGAGTATATGTGTGACTGGGTTGCTCAGAACGCAAACCGATTTAACCCATACAGCGAGCAGGGCGACATCTACGGCACGCTGGAGAACGGCGGCGATCGCGTGTATATCATCAATTCGGTGTTTCGCTCTGTCTGCGAGGCCGCGGGCTTTTCCGCACAGGCTCTTGTCAGCTATCTCAAAAGCAATGGGCTGCTGCAGCTCAGCGGCACAGGCAAGACGACGGTGACCAAACGCCTTCGCAACACGGTCACCCGCTGCTACTGCATGACGCTGTGCAGCGAAAGCTTTGACGATTTTGAGGATTAAACACCTAAAAAAACACCTTTGAAACACCGAAATAACACCGGGGGTGTTACGGCTGGATGCCCGATTTTAGGGCTTTCACGGGATTTGTAACACCATAACACCCAAAAACACACATACACCCCTTATATGAAAGCCCCCCCTGTTCATATGGGGTATGTGTTCGTCCTTATAAAGGATGTGCGAAAAGAAGTGTTACGGTGTTACAAATTCTAAAAATGCCCTAAAATTGGGCGTCTACGCGAAACACTGCTGGTGTTACAGGGGCGTTACCGCGTGTTTCGGAAAGGAGAAAAACGCAATGCGTGAAATAACCCTGCGTCCCTACCAGCGTGCGTGCATTGAGGCGATTGAGGCGAGGCCGGCGGGCCGCTATCTGGTTCAGATGGCAACCGGGCTCGGGAAGACCGTGACCTTCGCCAATATTCCGCGCCGGGGCCGGATGCTGATCCTGTCGCACCGCGATGAGCTGGTGCGGCAGCCGCTGAAGTACTTCGACTGCGCAACGTCGATCGAACAGGGACCGCTGCACGCGGATCCGAACGCCGAGGTCGTGAGCGCGTCGGTGCAGAGCCTGAGCCGGAGGCTGCTGCGATTCCCTAAGGACGCGTTCGACATTCTCGTCTGCGACGAGGCGCACCACGCCGCCGCGCAGAGCTACCGCCGCATCTTTGATTATTTCCGCCCCCGCCTTTTACTGGGCTTCACGGCGACGCCCGGGCGCGGAGACAAGCTCCGTCTGGACGGCGCCTTCGACGAGATCATATTCTGTCGAGATCTTCGCTGGGGAATTCAAAACGGATACCTGACCGACATCTACTGCCGGAGAGTCAATATCGGGTTCGATCTTCGCCGCGTGCGGACACAAAACGGTGATTACGCCCCGGGGGAGCTCGCACAGGCGATGGACGGCACGGCGGACGCGGTCGCGCAGGCGTATCGGGAGCTGGCCGTGGGGGCAACGCTGATCTTTGCCGTATCCGTTCATCAGGCGCAGGAGATCGCAAGGAGGATTCCGGGCTCGGCGGTCGTGACGGGAGAAACCGGCAACCGCCAGGAAATTCTGAATGCGTTTACCCGGCGGGAAATCCCCTGCCTAGTCAATGTGATGGTGTTTACGGAGGGGACCGACCTGCCGCTCGTCGAGACGGTCATCATCGCCCGGCCGACCCAGAGCGACAGCCTCTATACCCAGATGGTGGGGCGAGGCCTGCGCAGGGCGCCCGGAAAAGAGCGTCTCAATCTGATCGATTGTGTGGGTGTGACCGGCAAGGCGAGCCTGTGCACGGCGCCGACGCTGTTGGGGCTGGACATCGCCGCTGTGCCTGAGAAAAGGCAGAGCGAGCTGGAAGGACTGCTCTTCGAGCTGCCGGAGCTCGTGCAGCGTGCCGGCGATTCCCCCGAGAGCTGGATTCGCAACATCGAGATCGTGAATCTTTGGGCCAGAGCGCAGAAATACGAGACACATGGCGTCAACTGGTTTAAGCTCCCGGACGGATCACTCGTATGCTCGCTGCCGCATCGCCGCCTGCGGATTCCCTGCCCGGATGCGCTCGGGGTCGTTCACTTTTCGGATGGTCAAAGGCTGTCCATGCAGGAGGCGCTGGACGCGGGGTATCTGTTCCTGCAGAAGAAATGCCCGGATGAGGAATATATCTGGAATCTCCGTAAGGCCAGGGGCTGGGGAAAGTATCCCGCAAGTGAAAAGCAGCTCGCCCTCATCCGCCGGCGCTGCCCGAATGCGCTGTCCGAAATCGACACGGGGGCGCTCACCAAGCTGCAGGCGAGCCAAATCCTGAACCGGGTCATGTGTGGGAGGATGACATGAACAGAATCTATATTGAACGGCCTGACGACAGGGATCTTGTAGTATCCGTCCTTGCTCGAAATGGATACACGGTGCGGATCAGAAAACAGAAAACAAGGAGTGGAAGCCGCTATGAGCGCTTTGTTGAATACTGGAGAGAGGGGGATTGCCATGAACGAGAATCAACACCAGATCGCGGTGTTTAAATGGTCGAGACAGGCGGACGTCCGCGCCCGATACCCCGAGCTTGCGCTGCTGCATCATGTCGCAAATGAGCGTCAATGCTCGCCGGCAATGGGCCGTCTGCTCAAGCTGATGGGCGTCAAATCGGGTGTGCCGGATATCGATCTTCCCGTCGCCCGCGGCGGATACCACGGGCTGAGAATAGAGATGAAAACCGAAACGGGTCGGGCTACCATGGATCAGGACTGGTGGGGAGACCGGCTGCGGGAGCAGGGATATTTCGTTGAGGTTTGCCACGGATGGGAGAGCGCCGTGCGGACGATCAAGTGGTATCTGAATCTGAAGGAGCAAATCACATGAATCGCAAAGCAGATCCCACGCCGATCTCCGACGCGGAA
>CAZKRQ010000109.1:4951-6769 GCA_964555125.1 uncultured Oscillospiraceae bacterium | reverse complement strand
GCTCCTCCTCTTCCCGAAAAGTCAAAGGCGGACTTTTCGGGATTAAGGTCAAGGTCAAGAGCGTTCAGGGCATAGGGCCGAGAGCCGTAGCACTCCTTGGTGGAATGCAAGGCTTGAGAACGCCGTAGCTGCGCTTTTTGCGTCAGATGGTGCCGCTTCGTTTTCTTATGGAACCGCCGCCAAGCTCCTGCAATTTCTCAGGCTCTCCCCTTTTCAAGCTCCGCAAAAGCTTCTTTTTCCTTCTCTGCCCATTTTGCCACGCTGAATACACGCTTTTAGCATGGGCCTGCGCCTTTATCTGTCTGCGCAGGGAGCGGAAGTCTATTTTGCACAATCGCATTCTTCAAAATAATTTTCCGTCTGTATTATTGCATACTTGCGAAATATTTTCAAGTTTGTCGCAGCGATTGCCTTTTAATCAAACACAGCCTAATTTCAAGAGAGAGGGCAGCGCAGACAGCTCACCTCGTGATAAGCCGAAAGGAGCTCCGCATTTTCTCTCTTCCGCTGCTATTCCTCCTCCGCCCATGAATGAGCGCTTATGCTTCCCCCTTTGAGGTCATACCCACTTTTGGCTTGCCCGTTTGCAACCTGCTTCGCTCGATGTTTGAATTTCTGCTGGGGCTTCCACCGGCAAAGCCGGCGGCTTCAGAAGCCATGAAAAGCCGCCCCTGACAGAAGCCAGGAGCGGCTCTTTGAACGCGATAAAAGCAAAGCGGTCAACTCAGAAAGAAACGGTCAGCTGCATTTTAAACCGCTCCTGGCCGAAGACGGCGTGAGGAACGTCCTTCGGCATAATCAGCGTCTCCCCCGCCTGAAGAATAAAGACCTCGCCGCCCACGGTGAATTTTCCTGTTCCTTCCAGCACGGTTGCCATCGCGTCGCCGCCGGCGGCATGTGTGGAGATCTCCTCGCCCTTGTCGAAAGAAAAGAGCGTCATGCTGACCGCATCGTTTTGCACCAGCGTTTTGCTGACGATCTGGCCCGGCTGATAGTCTACCAGATCCTTCAGTTGCAGGCTCGTTTGCTTTTCGATATTTTTATACATTTTTGCGCCTCCCCCATGATGCGAAGATTATAACACATCTTCTTTCCGACCTCAACCACACGCATACGCCGGGGCGCGCCCTGTTGCGTATTTATCGTTTTGACATTCTCTCCGCGCAGTCGGCAACCCGCATCTCTGCCGGGAAACGCTCCGCTCTCCACTGCGCGATGGTCTCCGATCATTCCGCAATGAAGAGCGCTTCCCTGCGTCGAAAAGGCCCGCGAAAGCTGCTTATGGGGCAAAAACGCGTTTGCCGGCGGGCTATGCGACAAAGTCAGGGCGTTTGCTGGTGTATTTGGTGGAGCCGTAGCGAATGATCTCATCGGTCACAATGGGATTGCGGCTGCGGGTTTTGAGCATTCCGTTTGCGATCCAGCTGCCGCCCGGCGCAAGCTCGTCGATGGTCTTGTCGATCGACGCGCGAATCTGCTCCTCCGTCGTGTCGGGCTTATCCATAAATTGCGTATCAAATCCGCCGACAAAGCACATTTTATGCCCGATCTCCTTTTTCAGTTCAGCCGGCTTGTTGGAAATATGCATGGTGTTTGTGGCTGTGCAACCCATATCGGCGATTTCACCGAGAATGGGGGCAAAATAGCCGCAGCAATGGTGTTCATACATGACGCCCGCGTTTGTGATGCAGTCGATCACCCTTTGCAGATGGGGCTTGATCAGCTCGCGCCAGACCTGCGGGGACATGAACATGCCGCTGCCGGAACCGTAATCGTCGTGCATGATCAGAATGTCGGGCTTATAATACTTGATTAAGT
>CAZKRQ010000109.1:1135-4941 GCA_964555125.1 uncultured Oscillospiraceae bacterium | reverse complement strand
GTATTCATACAGCCGGATCTTGTGATCCGCGACTGCGCCAAAGAATTCATAGCAGGCTTCGGGCTCCTCCATCAGAGCGCAAAGCGCGTCCTGAAATTCCATCACGCTGAACATGCGCTCCCACAGGCCGTAGCCGACCATCACGCGGGAGAGCTTGTTTTCACGATCCCACTTTGCGGTGTCTCTCGCCGCATAGCCTTCCCAATCCAGCTTGCTCAGATCGGGAAATTTCATATATTTTTTCCATTCGGTGATGTCCGGCACAAGATGCACGCCCGGCGTCGGATTCGCCCCGCCGATATTCGGCTCAAAGGTCCAGCTCTGGCCGAACCAGTCGTTCGCCGTGCCCTGGACGCAGATGGTTTCGCAGATAAAATCCATGCCGCGGGGCATACCCATGTTGAAATCGGAGGGGATGGGAAGATACTCGGGTTCCTTGTGCTGGTAAGCCAGCAGCGCATTTTCCTTGAAGCTGAGAGTCGCCATAATCGTTCTCCTTACATAATTTTTTTGAAAAAAGGGAAACCGGCGGTGCGGCGCCGGTTTCCGGGGGAAGCGAGCATTAACGGTGATAATTAAAATATCTGCCGCGAAGCAGATCCCACGCCTGATCGCACTGAGCCAGGGCCGCCTCGTCGAGCGCAGCGCCGTCAAAAAACGAGATATTCTCTTCGATCTGGGCCGCGTTGCTGGCGCCGCAGATGACGCTGTCAACCGCGCTGCGGGAGCGCAGCCACCTGAGGGACAGCGCGAGCAGCGACAGGCCGCTTTGCTGCGCGGCCTGGGTCAACAGCTCGATCGCGTCGAAATTCCTGTCGTTCCAATAGCGGGCGGCATAGCCCTTTTCACGTGAGAAACGGCTGTTTTCCGCGGGCTTTTCCCGCGTGTGCTTGCCGGTGAGCAGCCCGCCCGCGAGCGGGTTGAAAACCGTGAGGCCAAACTGATAGCGATCCGCAAAAGGAACCATCTCATCCTCAATGCCGCGCGTGAGCAGATTATAGACGCTTTCGCTCACGACCGGCGGCGCAGCGTTCATCTCCCTCGCCGTGTGGATCATGTCGCAGCACTGCCACGCGGCGAAATTGCTGACGCCGTAATAGCGGATTTTTCCGCTGCGGATCAGCTGATCCATCGTGCTGATGATCTCGAAAAAAGGGGTTCTGCGGTCGGGGAAATGCAGATAGAGTATGTCCAGATAATCGGTTTGCAGCCGTTCAAGGCTTTTTTCAACGCTTTCGACGATGTGCTTGCGGGAGAGGCCCGACCCGTTTTTGCCCTCGCAGGAGGGGCCGCCGACCTTGCTCGCCAAAACGACCGTGTCGCGCCGGCCCTTGAGCAGGCGACCGAGAATCCGCTCGCTCTCCCCGCGGCAATAGATGTCGGCGGTGTCGATGAAATTGACGCCGTTATCCAGACAGCAGTCGAGAATGCGCCCGCTCTCCTCCTGATCAGCCTGATCGCCGAAGGTCATGGTGCCCAGGCACAGCCTGGAAACGGTGAGCCCTGTGGATTTTAAGGTTGTATACTCCATATTTGCTCCTGTTCTGAAAGCCGCAGAGGGACTTTCACCTGTGTTGTTAACCCAATTGAGCGTATCCGAGAGGGCCAAAGCGCTGTTATTTGTCCTGATCGTCTCTGAAATGGATAATCAGACGGCAAAACTGCTCCACCCCAATCATCGAAACGACCGAGCCGACCACCACCACAATATCGCAGGCGACGGTTTGCTCCCGCAGGAGATGGCCGCCGACACAGGCAACCAGAATACCGACCACCATGATGATCAGACTGACGCGCCCTTCTTTCGAGCGCAGCGCAAGCAGCAAGCTTTCCATACCGATTCCTCCCCCCATGAAAATTATGTATAACTAAATCTCAACTTCAGCTTACCAATCTTTTTGTCAGAAGTCAACAGAAATATTCCATTTGATCTAAATTTCTGTTATACTATAAAAATAATAAGCTGGCTTTGGGGTGCTCATCATGGAAAACACAGCGATCAACCGACAAAATCCCTCCCGGCTTCGCTTGATCGAAGCGGCAAGAGAACTGTTTTATGATCAGGGCTATACGGCGACGACACTGGCTCAGATCAGCGAAAAATCCGGCGTCAACAACGGGCTGATCAATTATTACTTTAAGACGAAGAGCAATCTGGCCAGAGAAATCTACAATATGTGCCTGATGGAGCTGCGAAATGAAATATCGCGCCATTTGTTTTTGAGAACAAAAAAATACAGTATGGCGCTCGACATCGCGATTGAAAGCCGCGTGCTTTTGGCGCAGAAATTCGAGAACCCCAATTTCCTGCGATTCTGCAACGAATATCAGAAAGATAGCGTACATTATGTCGAAATCAACGACCGAAGAGAGCGATACTACAGCCTGCAAAAAGAGCTGATCAATCCCGAGATCAGCGACATCGACCTGAAACTCTATTCTGTCTGCGGCATCGCGGTTACAAAAAGCATTTCGGAGGCTTATGAAAAAAAATATCTGGACTGCGACATCGCTTATCTGAAGGACTATGTCACACGAACCCTGTTTTTCATGCTTCAAATACCCGACAGGGAGACGGAGGAAATCATCGTGGAGGCGAGGGAGTGGGAGAAAAAACTTCAATTTAAAATCGGCCCCCGATTTATTGTGAGCGCCGATTAAGTTAAATCTATATACGCCAACAGGAAGCAGAGGTTGTTCACGGAGGACAGCATCTGTTTTTTTGTGCTATTTGCACTAATCTATGCCGCGCTATGAGCACATTAACCAAAAATTAAGATTTTATTGAATCTATATTGACAAAGTTGGTATAACGAGATATTATGTATGCATAAATTAGTCATACATAAACCCGCTTGGCCATAGGGTTTGTGTATCTCAATTTATTGATCCGCCGGGGAGGATGGGATAAACGGTGTCCGGACACCGTCGAAACCGCTCGAACCCTGCGGACAGAACCATGTTCCAGACAAAATAAAAGGAGAGTTTCTATGAGCACAGTTGACGAAAAAGAAACAGCTGAAGTTCTGTCGGAAGAGCAGAAGCTGGAAGATCAAAAGAAACTGAAACAGCTCAAGGTCGCCTATCCGGTGCAGCAGTTAGGCGGCGGTATCGAAAAGGCGTATCTCAGCACCTACCTCAGCTACCTTTATACGAATGTTTACATGATGCCAGTGGCGTTCTCCGGCCTGATCACGATTATTCAGAATATCGTCGGTTGGATCGGCGGCCCGGTGTTCGGCACCATCATCGACAAGGTAAACTTTAAAAACGGCAAGTATTATCCCTGGATGCTCATTGGCCCGATCATCTATTACGGCGGCTGGTGCCTGATTTATCTGCTGCCCATGTTCGGCGTCACGGGCTATGCGGGCGCGGTGGTCGCGCTGATTATCGGCATCATCAACGGCGTTGTCAGCCCGCTCGTAACCGTTCCGCAAAACGCGGTGTATCCCAGCCTCTCGTCGGTGCCCTCCGACCGCCAGTACTTCGCGAGAATGCAGAAGATCATGCGCGACGGCGGCAAGACCATCTTCGGTTACATCTTCCCGGTGCTGCTGCCCGCTATCGCGCTGGCTGCCAGCAACGGCGCGGCTGAAGCGACGGCCCACGGCGAAGCGGTTTCTTACGGCGTGTGCGCCCTGATCGCCTGCCTTGCCCCGATTCTCGGCTTCGCGTTCTATGCTTTCTGCCTGAAGGGCTCGTATGTTGAGCGCAACGCGATGAAGAAGTCCGCCGGCGCGAAGAAGGGCCTTGGAATGGGCGCGGTCTTCAAAAACGTTTTCGCCAACCGCCCGCTGCTCTCC
>CAZKRQ010000109.1:0-1125 GCA_964555125.1 uncultured Oscillospiraceae bacterium | reverse complement strand
GCACAAGGGTTACTATTTCATCTACACCGGTTGCGCGGTCTACATGTTCAAGTATGTGTTCAACGATTTCTCGAAGATGGGTATCTTCATGACCGTCTTCAACCTCACCGCGATCATCGGCGTTATGCTTGGACCGATCTGGAAGAAGATCTTCAAAGAGACCAAGCGCTGCTTTGTGGCCTGCATGGCGGTTCACGTCATCATTCTGGCTGTCATCGCGGTCACCTTCCGCTCGCTGCCCCTGATCGCCTTCATGGTTCTGTTTGGCCTTTCCAGCACCTTTATGGGCATGCTGGAGAACTACATCCTCCCGATGTTCGCCGCGGCCTCCGACTACGGCGCGTGGAAGACCGGCGAGCGCATGAACGGCCTGACGATGTCCGTCTACTCGCTGACGATCAAGACCGGCACGCTGATCGCGACCACTCTGAGAACCGCGGTTCTGGCCGCGGCCGGTCTGGACGCGATCGCTGCGGGCGGCGAAGTCACCGCCAAGTTTGTGAACGATCTGTCCAATTTCTGGACCTTTGGTCCTCTGGTGCTCGGCATCCTGTCGCTGCTTTCGCTTGTCTTCCTCTTTAACCTGAATGACGAGCGCATCAAGAACATCAATGACGACCTCAAAGCGGGTGTTCTGGCGGCGGATTCGCAGTATAAGTTCTAATATACAAGCGATAAAGTCTGTTTCATAAAACCTGTGTCGCCCCCTTGCACCGTGCAAGGGGGCGATGCAGAAAATCGCTCAGGCGCGCTGCGCAACGAGCAGACGGGGGAAAAGTTTTCTGTTGTGACAAATATGAAAAGCGAAACGGCAACGCAAAAAGCGAGCAGGTATTTCTGGGGCGTTGGGAACATTGGCGAAGGCGTTGTTTCCATGGTGACCTCTACCTATTTTATGATCTTCCTCACCGATACGGCGATGTTGCCGCTGGGGCTCGTCTCGGCGATTGCAATGCTGGGCAGCATATTGGACTTTCTGCTGGTTCCGGTATCCGGCGCTCTGCTGGTTTCCACAAAGCCGATGAAATGGGGGCGGTACCGCTCCTGGCTCCTGATTTGCCCGCCTCTGGTGATCCTGTTCTATGTTCTGTGCTTTACAATTGTGGACGGTAGCCAGATATTGAC
>CAZKRQ010000108.1:0-6900 GCA_964555125.1 uncultured Oscillospiraceae bacterium | reverse complement strand
CCGCTCTTGACTTTTCGGGAAGAGGAGGAGCAAGGGAGCGAGCGCAGTTTTCCCGATCAGGGGAAACGGAGCTAAGCGGACTTTGCGACGACGCATGCCCTTGACCTTTATCCCGAAAAGTCCGCTCTTGACTTTTCGGGAAGAGGAGGAGCAAGGGAGCGGGCTCCGTTTTCCCGAACAGGGGAAACGAAGCCAAGCGGACTTTGCGACGACGAGCTGCTCTGCCTTGCAGACCACAAGGGCACTTCGTTTTCTTATCTTGCCGCTGTATTGACGTCACGTATTTTTATAAAATATTATACTCTTAGTACTTTGCCTAAAGAGGCCCAAACGCGCGAACACTCTGTTTTCCGGCGAGTTACAGACTCTGCGTGAACGAAAAAGGTGTTCAGCGCACCTCCCAGGTGATCGTCACGGTATCCTCAAGCTGCACGTCGTCCGGCGTGATGTCCATCGACCGGCTCATATCCATCAGAACCCGGGCGCTCGCCTCCGCGCCGTAGGAGGTAGGGGAGTAGGCGTTGTGCTTGGTTTCACCATATTCGATCTTGAGAATGCTGCCGAGGCTGGTGCGGCTCGCCTGGGTGAGAACCGAAGCGGAGCGGTAGGCGTTCGCCGTCGCGTTCACCATAGCCCGCGTGCGCAGCGCCGTCAGGTCCTGCACGGTGAAGCGGATGGAGAATTCGGGGTCGGCGCCGCTTGCCGTCAGCCTCTCAAGCACGCTCGAGAGATTTTTCATCGAGAAAGAGAAGTCGATCGCGAGATGATGATTGCAGCAGTAGCCCTTGAACTGGCGGGTATACCGGCCCGAATTGTCCGGCTGATTGTCGTATTCGGTGTCGACGTTGAACAGGGTGGTTTTGACGTCGTCCTTGCGAAACCCGTGGGGGGCCAGCGGGGCGATAAGCCGCGCATGACGCTGCGCCGCGTCGCCCATCACGCGGTTATAGTCGGCGTGTCTGGTCGTCAGCTCGATCGTGATCTCAATCCAGTCGGGGGCTGCGCAGGCGGACCCGCGCCCGCAGATCGTGATAGTCTTTTCCATACAGAGAACGCTCCTTTAAACTATTCGGGCACTATGGTGATGGCGACCAGCTCTGTCGCGTTGAAGATGCGGGGAACCCAGTGCTGCTTCGAGAGGCCGCGGCTGACGATGAGCGTCGTGCCGCCGCTTTCATATAGTCCGCCGGTAATGCGTGGAAAGAATCCCTGATCCGGCGCGAATAACCCCTCCGGCAGCAGGTAGGGAATGCGCCACTGGCCGCCGTGCGCGTGGCCGCTCACGACGAGATCAAAGGGGTAGGCGGCGTACTCGTCGAGAAACTGGGGCCGGTGGGAGAGCAGGAGGTTCAGCTCGTGCGGGTTGGCCGTCGCGCCCAGCCGCGCGAGCGCCTTTTCAAAGCCGGCAAACGATTCCTGCGGGTCGCGCAGGCCGAAGATGTGCAGTGTTTGCCCCCGCACGCGCAGTGAGGCCTGGCTGTTGTCGAGCGCGACGACGCCGGTCTGCCTGACAAGCGAGAGAATCTCGAGCTTGTCGCCGTATTTGATTTCGTGGTTGCCCAACACATAATAACAGGGATACTTCGCCGCAATGGCTCGCATAAAGTCGAGCGTCACCTTATAGGAGCCCCGATCGGGGAAGAGATCGCCCGGAAGGACGATCAGATCCGGCTCGAGCGCGTCGATGCGCGCGAGCAGCGCCTCATTGTTTTCGCCGAATTCGCAGCCATGCAGATCGCTGACGCAAACGACGCGCAGGGCCTCCGACACGTCCCCGCTTGCAACGGTATACGACCCGACGGTCAGCCGCGCGCCGGCGCGCCAGAGGAGGACGGCGGCCGCCACGGCGAGCAGAAACAGCAAAATGATTGTTTTCATCGATTTCATTTGCCCCTATCATATCACAAACTTGCGGGATGCGCCACAATTCTGCAAAAATAACGCGCTTTGAGGTGGGCAGATCGGAGAGAGGCCGTGTTGCCCGGCAAGCGCATTTGGCGATCGCGCTACTTTATGATATGATAAAAAAAGAAGGAGATGTGAACACAGATGGCAACTTTCAGAGAAATGGCGCAGCGAAGGCAGAGCTGCCGGAACTATGACCCCGCCCGGCCCGTTGAGGGCGAGCGAATTACCCGCATCCTCGAGACCGCGCGTCTCGCGCCCTCGGCCTGCAACGCGCAGCCATGGCATATCACGGTCGTCCGCGGTGAGCGCGCGCCGGAATTTGCAAAGTGCCTGCAAAGCAGGGGGATGAATCGGTTCGCGAGCGACTGCCCCGTCTTTCTTGTGGTCAACGAGGAGCCGATGAACCGTTCCGCGAAACTGGGTGGAAAGCTTCTCGGCCAGCATTATGCGAGCTATGATATTGGGCTTCTGGCCGCGCATCTCTGTTATGCCGCGATGGACGAGGGGCTTGGCACCTGTATTGCCGGGTGGTTTGATGAAAAAAAGGTTAAGGAACAGACGGGCATCGCGAAGGACAAGAAGATCTGTCTTGTTATTTGCCTTGGCTACGCGGCCGACGGCGATCCGCTTCGGCCGAAAAAGCGCAAGGAGCTCGGCGAGATCGTCACGATTTAAAAAACGCCGGGTCAGACCCCACATCAAAAGGCCGCCTGATCGGTTTTCCCACGATCGGGCGGCTTTTTCTCTGCCAGGAAGAGGAAACGCCGGTCATACGGCGCCGCGGCGGGCGCCAAGCCGCAAAAGAAGACGGTCTGCCGCCGCGAACAGCCCGTAGGCGCCGAAAAGCAGCAGCAGGGGACCGGCCGAGGAGAGGTAGAGCAGATAGGTGCCGATCTGAAAGCTGACCGCCTCGACATAGGAGACAATCGCGACGCGAAGAATCGCGGAGAGCGCGACGCCGAGCAGCAGAACGGCCCGCGCGCTAACGACGCCCGGCGCTTTTGCCCGGAGCTCCCGGACCGCGTCCCGCAGATCGAGAAACAGCGCGGCAAGCCCGAGAAGCAGCAGGGGCACGATCAGCCCGCGGTAAACCGCCGTTGCCTTTGCGAGCCGGGCGTCGGCCTGTAACTGCGCGGGAATATACAGTGTTCCGCCTGTGTCGGGGTTGACGGCGGTGTAGGCGTCGGTGTGCAAAAACGCGGTGTATTCCAGATACTGGTCATAGGTCGCGTCCCCGGTTGCGCCGAGGCAGGAGGTCTGCTCGAAGCCGAGCAGGCAGCGGAACGAGCGCCCCATTTCGCGCAGCGTCGGCGAGAGATATTCTTTGTGCCAGGGCATCAGGGTCGTGCTGGTTTTGCCGCGACTCGTCGGGATTGCGCCGCTCTCGCAGGCGGCGTTGACCTCGTCGGCAAGACCGCGCCAAAAGGCCTGGGCGGTACGCGCGTCCGCATAGTAGCCGAGATCGCCCGCCGCGAGCCGCAGCGCCCAGCAATAGCCGCCCGACTTGAACTCGTTTGTCTCCGGGATGGCAAAGCCGGAATAGTAGTTGGTGACCGCAGCGAACTGCTTCTCGAGCTGCGCGTAGAGTGGGGAGACGGCGGCGATTCGCTGCCGGGCCTCATAGCAGACGAGGATATTCGCGTCGTGCAGCTCGTCGTCGGCCCGCACAAGGGCGCCGACCGCGTCCTCGAATTCGCTCGAGGTGAAATCGCTGACGATAAAGCGGCCATAATGCCGGTAATTCATCCAGCTGTAACCGCCCAGGCAGCCCAGAAACAGCGCGAACGCGGCCAGCGGCGCGACCATGCGCCGCAGCCATGTCCTGAAGTCTTCGCGCGCGAGAAGCGCCAACACAGCGTAGGCGAGCGCGGCGCACAGCGCGAAGGGCAACAGCCACACGCCGTCCTCCCGGTCAAGCCACGCGGCCCCCAGCGCGACCCCCGCGAGCGCGGCGAAGGGCAGGGCCCGCGCGGGCCTTTCGCGGTAGCGGGCAACCATGCCGACGGCGCCCGCGAAAAAGAGCAGGCAGAGAGAGGGGAAGATGTTGTCGCGGTAGACCCGCGTCGTGAACTGCGCCCAGCTGTACGGACTCCACCAGAGGATCCAGAAAACGCCGAAAAGCCAGTATTTGTATCGAAAGCAGGGACGAAGCGCCCAGGCAGCGGCCGCGCAGGCGGCCAGATAAAGCGCCTGGCCCGCCGCGAGAAAGGACACGCCGAGCGTATGGGTAAAGGCCAGCCAGACCGAGAAAAGCATATGCTTGCCCAGCGTCAGCGCGTTGTATTCCCCGAGCCAGTCGCCCGCCGCGACGCTTTTGGCGGCCTCGTAGAGCAGCGTGTCGTCGATGCCCGCCGAGTTGGGGGTGATCTGCGCGAGCTGATGGGAGAGCAGGCCGAACTTGAGCGCGATCAGCGCCGCAGTCAGGGCGAACAGCGCGCCGTAGGCAGCGAGGCGGCCGGTCTGCCTACGCCTGATCATTTTGCAGCTTCTCCACCGACTCGACCAGATAGCGCTGATTTTTAAAGACGAGGTCGACCAGCAGGGAGAGATATTTGATGATAAAGGTCAACAGCAGAAAGACGCCGAAAAAGCCTGCGGACAGCACGAGCATGGTCGTCGTCCAGCCCTCGATCGGCTTCGCGCCGATATAGACAATCAGGGTGTACGCCAGCGCCGCGAGGGTGACGGCGAGCAGCGCGGCGCTGATGCCGAAGCTCAGCTTATAGGCCGCGTTGGTGTAGAGGGCCAGCGCGTCGATGGCCTGCGCGGCCCGCGCCCGGCGCGGGGAGGAGAATTCGCCGCGCGGGGTATAGGTCACTTTTGCGAGCCTGAGGCCGCTCGCCGCATACGCGGCCTTGCGGTACGCCATGCAGGGATTGATCGCGTGAAGGCGGTTGACGGCGCGGCGGGACAGCAGGTGAAAGCTGTCCGTACCCAGCTGATAGACACTGTTCGAGGTGCGGTTGAACAGGCTGTAGAACAGCCGCGAGGTCAGGCGGCCCTTTTGCGCGGGCTCGGCGGAGACGATGTCGTAGCCCTCCTGCCCTTTTAAATAGCAATCGAAAATCAGCGAGGGCTCGAAGGGCATCAGCGTCGAGTCAAACTCAAAGATATAGTCGCCGATGGCCATATCGATGCCGGCGTTCATGCAAAGCTCGACGCCCTGGCGCACGCTCATGTTGACAAGGGTCAGCGGGGAGCGCGTCGGGCTGCTTCGGCCGAACTCGCGCGCCGCCTCGGCGCTCGCGGGGCTCGCGTCGTTGACGCAGATCAGCTCATAGGCCTCAAAGTGGGCCTCCAGCTCGGCCTGCACCGCGCGCAGAAAGCCCGCGATATCCGCCGCGGCGTCGCCGAGATAGACAACGGCGGAGACAAAATTCTTTTCTTTTTCCCGTTCCATATCAAAGCACCTCGTCGAGATCATAGACCGTGTTGATTTTGCCGGAAAGCACGCTGACAAAGACCGGCGAATCCTGCATGACGCGCACCAGCGTCGGCCGGCTGTCGTCGATTTCGGAAGCCTTGAGGATCGGCTTCATCGAATAGTGCGAGCGGACATAGGAAAAGCCGAACTCGTCGCGCAGATATTTGTGCGCGAGGCGGCTCATATAGACCCACGCCGACTCCGGCGCGGCCGGGCAGGCGTCGCAGTTGCCGAGCTGCCGCGGGGTGCAGCGCCCCTCGGCGCGCTCCTGGCAGCGAAAGCGCGGCTGCGCCTCATAGCAGGTCGCGTGCGGCGTGAAGGTCACCGAGGTCAGCGAGTGATAGCCGGTTTTGCCAAACGGCATGATCGAGAAAAAGGGACCGTCCATCACCGTGATGCCGGTATTTTGCAGCGCGTCCGAGACGGTGCACAGGATGATCTCGCACAGCTCGTATTTGATCTGAAACGGCGCGTAACCGAGCATGGCGGTGATCTGGTTGACGCTCGCATAAGTCGCGTTGAGCAGAAACGGCGCTTCATATTCGCGCCCGTCCGCCGCCGAGACGGCCCAGACCTCCCCCTGCTGCCGGACGGCCGTCGCCGCCGCGCCGTAGCGCACCGACGCGTTGTCAAAGCCGGACAGCTGCGCGGTCAGCTTGTCCCGCATGAGCTGCGCGTCAAAGGTATACTCCGTCGTGAGAAAAGCGCCGTCGCACATGCCCGGCTTAAAATAGCGCTCGCAGGGCAGCTCATCGCAGCGGATGCCCGCCGCGCGGCAAAAGCGGCGAAACTCGGCCGCGTTGGTCCAGCTGTAGGCAGCGCTCGTCGCGTAGACCTGATCGAACGAGGCGTTGATGCAATCGCCGAAATCGTCGCAGAAGCGCTTGAAATATTTCGCGCTCTTGGCGGCGGTCGAGAGGCTGCGCGGATAATGGTAGCCCATATGCACCCGCGCCTGATTCACAAAGGTGGCGCGGGCAAAGGGGGACGGATCGGCCTCGAGAACGAGGACGCGCTCGCCCTTCTGCGCGCAGCGCAGCGCCGCGTAAAGGCCGTAGACGCCCGCGCCGAGAATGATTTTGTCGTAGGTCATCGCGATAAAATTCCTTTTGTCAGGGATTGAATTTGCCGAACGCGTTGGCGAACAGGGTTTTGAGCAGCTGCCAGTTGCCCCGGATCGGGCTGATCTTGGTCGGCGTCCCGCCCGTGTCCGGGTAGGCGCGTGTGACCGGCACCTCGCAGGCGCGAAGCCCCAGCGAGGCCCATCGAACGCTCAGGTAGGCGAGCAGCTCGTAGGATTGGAAGACGTCCCGAAACGGCTGCACGCCCTCGTGGATGAGATAGCGCCGGCTGTGCGCGCGGTAGGCGTTGGTGGTGTCGGTAAAGCGGTGGCGGGCGGTCAGCGAGATAACCGGCGCGTGCAGCAGCTTGACGGCGAGCAGGCGGGAAAGCGGCGTGTTGATCGCCGCGCCGCCCGGCACAAACCGGCTGCCCTGCACGAAATCATAGCCCTCGCCGAGCTTTTGCAGAAAGCGGGGCACATCCTCGATGCGGTCCTTGTTGTTGCC
>CAZKRQ010000107.1:0-6910 GCA_964555125.1 uncultured Oscillospiraceae bacterium | reverse complement strand
GAACCGCCTTTCAGATCACCCGTATGGGCCAGCTCGTCGCGCTCGAGGCGAGCCGGCGGCTCGGCGTTCCGTTCGGCATCGTCGATCTCTCCCTCGCGCCGACCCCGGCGGCCGGCGACAGCGTCGCGGAGATCCTCGAGCTGATGGGGCTGGAGAGCTGCGGCACCCACGGCACGACGGCGGCGCTCGCGCTGCTCAACGACGCGGTGAAAAAGGGCGGCGTCATGGCGTCGAGCCATGTCGGCGGGCTGTCGGGCGCGTTTATCCCCGTCAGCGAGGACGCGGGCATGATCGCGGCGGTCAACCGCGGCTCGCTGAGCCTCGACAAGCTCGAGGCGATGACCTGCGTCTGCTCGGTCGGCATCGACATGGTCGCCGTCCCCGGCGACACGAGCGCGTCGACCCTTTCGGCCATCATCGCGGACGAGGCCGCGATCGGCATGATCAACAACAAAACCACCGCCGTGCGCATCATCCCGGCGGTGGGCAAGTCGGTGGGCGACTGCATCGAATACGGCGGGCTGTTCGGCTCCGCCCCGATCATGCCGGTTCACCCCTATTCCAGCGAGGAATTTATCGCCCGGGGCGGCCGTATCCCCGCGCCAATCCACAGCCTGCGCAACTGAGGCCGGGGCATTTTCGCGCCCCCTCTCTTCTCCGCAGCCTCCGGGCGCGAAGGCGCGGCGGGGTTTGCGGACGCGAGGCAGAGGCCGCAGCACACCCAATGTCATTGCGGGGCTTGAGAGCGCTGTCGCTGCGCTTTCCCCGTTCGACGCGGCGCTTGATCGTTTCCTGTGCATTCGATGCAGCCGCGTGGACTTTTATCAAAAAATGGACAAAGAGCGGCGCCAAAGCGCCGCTCTATTTTTCCGCTGTTTCCTCCCCGCTGCGCTCGATGAGCTCGAGCATCGCGGCGCAGGCGTCCGCCTGCCCGCTGTAAACCTTATAGTAATAGTGGTCGTCGTACCAGTCGAAGGTGTAGTGCTCCAGCTCGTGATCCTTTTCCTCCTCCAGCGCGGCGAGCTTCTGCTTCAGCTCGCCGTACAGCGCCGCGGGCGTCTCACCCCGGTCAAGCCGCCGCCTGAAATGCTCGAGCTGGTCCAGCTCGCTCTCCATAGACGCGCTGACCGCGGCGTCGTTCTTTCCCGCCTCAAAGCGCGCCCTGCACAGCGCGATCCTCTCCTCGAGTGCAGCATATAGCCCCGTATTTGTGCCCATCTTCTCAACCCTCGCCGCTCCCATTGGGAGTTTTTCTTTGATTATAGCACGAACGACAGCGCAGGGACAGCCCGGCGCTCCTTTTTCGCCCGGCCGCAAAAAGGAGGGGCGGACCGCGCGCGCTGTCCGCCCCCTTTTAATTATGCCGGATCGTTTTTCAGCTCGGCCTGGCGGCGTTTTCGGGCACGCTCTCGCTGAGCTCCACGTCGACCGACAGCATCCGCCCGCCGCGGATGACCTGCACCTCGACCGTGTCGCCGACCGAGAAATTCTCAAGCTCGGCCGAGATCTCGCTCGTCGAGCTGACAGCGACCCCGTTGATGCTCACGACACAGTCGCCCACCTCCAGGCCGGCGCGCTGGGCGCCGAGGCCGTCGGTGATCTCCGCGATATACACCCCGGCGCGGTCGACGCCGTACTGCGCCGCCGTCTGCGCGTCGTTGATCTCGACCACCTTCACGCCGAGCACGACGCGGCCGGACACATAGCCGTTGTTCATCAGCTCGAGCGCGACCTCCTTCACCACATTGGAGGGGATCGCGAAGCCGAGCCCCTCGATCGAGGTCTCGCTTCCGTCGCTGCCGGATTTGGCGTTGACGATGCCGATCAGCTCGCCGTAGGCGTTGAAGAGGCCGCCGCCCGAGTTGCCGGGGTTGATCTCGGCGTTGGTCTGCAAGACCGTCATCGTCTTGCCGTCAACCGTGATCTGGCGGTTGAGCGCGCTGATAATGCCGTCGGTGACGGTGCCGCCGAGCGAGCCGAGCGGATTGCCGATGGCGATGACCGCGTCGCCGACCGCGAGCGCGCTCGAATCGCCGAAGACCGCCGGCGTCAGCCCCGTCGCCTCGATCTTGATCACGGCAAGGTCCGTTTTGCTGTCTGTCCCGATCAGGGTCGCGGGATATTTTGTGCCGTCGCTCAGCGTGACGGTGAGCGAGCTGACGCCCGCAACGACGTGATTGTTGGTCACGATATAGCCGTCCGCCGTGATGACGACGCCGCTGCCCGCGCCGCTGACGACATAGGAGCCGCCGAAAAAGCGGTTGGTCGTGGTGCTCTCGGTTGTGATCTCGACGACACTGTCCTTCGTCTGGCCGACGACCGAGGCGAACGAGCCCCCGGCGTTGACATCGCCGTTCAGATGCCCAGCCGAGGTGATCACAGGCGCGCCGCCCTCTGCGGCCTTGGGCGGAAACAGCCGGTTGGCGGCAAAGGTGCCCGCAAACGAGAAAATCAGCGCCGCAACGGCGCAGAGCGCCACAATCCCCGCGCCGGGCCTGCGCTGCTTTTTGGGCGGCTGCGGAGAGGACGGCACGGACGGCGGCGCGGTATAGGCGCCGTAGCCGGAAGAAAAGCTCTGCGCGTTGGCGCGCGCCGTCTCGTCGTGTTGATAACCGGCGTTGAATCCGTTCGTCCGATCGCCGTTATCCCAATAATTTGCCATACAATGAGCCTCCATTTCCAGATGGAACCGATCTATATTGACGGGGCGGGTCTTTTTTCGCCGCACAGGGGTTTTCCGCGAAGTGACGAAAAATCTTGTATAAAACGCGGCTGTTCGCGCCCTCGTTTCGGTGTTATAATAAAAATAAAATCGAATTCTGAAATGAGGGTGAAAGTTGCAGAAAGAAATTACCCGAGCCGGGGAGCTGCTCGACGCGCGCGGCCGTCTCGCGCAGGCGGGTTACGCAAAAAAGCTTCTTCTGACCTATGACCGCGCGTCGATCGGCGCGGCGAAGCACCGCATCAAGGAATGGGACTATTATCTCGTCGCCAATCAGGACTATGCCGTCGCGCTGACCGTTGCCGACAACTCGTATATGGGGCTGATGAGCGCCTCGCTGCTCGACTTTCGCGCGCCCGCGTGGGAGCAGACGACGAGCGTGATGACTGCGTTCCCGTGGGGGCGGACGAAAATGCCCGCGTCGAGCGCGGCGGGGGACACCGAGTTCCACAACAGGCGGTGCGATTTTTCGTTCCGCCATGAGGGCGGCGGCCGGCGCCTGCTTTGCCGTCTCGACAATTTTAAGGACGGCAAGCCCTTCACCTGCGACATCTCGCTGCTCGACGAGCCGGAGGAATCGATGGTGATTATGACCCCCTTCAAAGAGGACAAAAAGGCGTTTTACTACAACCAGAAGATCAACTGTATGCCGGCGCGCGGCTCCGCCCTCTTCGACGGCGAGCGCTACGACTTCGCGCCTACGTCCTCGTTCGGCACCCTCGACTGGGGGCGCGGCGTCTGGACCTACGCCAACACCTGGTATTGGGGCTCGCTCAACGCGACGGTCGGCGGCAAGCCCTTTGGCTTCAACATCGGCTACGGCTTCGGCGACACGAGCGCCGCGAGCGAGAACATGCTCTTCTACGACGGCAGGGCCCACAAGCTCGAGGAGGTCGCCTTTCACATCCCGCAAAAAGACGGGAAGGACGATTTTCTCTCGCCGTGGCGCTTCACCTCGTCGGACGGCCGCTTTGAGATGGAATTTTCGCCGGTGCTCGACCGCGCGTCCTACACCAGCGCGCTCGTCATCCTGAGCGACCAGCACCAGGTCTTCGGGCGCTTTTCGGGCGTCGCCGTTCTCGACGACGGCACCCGGCTCGAGCTGCGCGACGCGCTCGGCTTCGCGGAAAAGGTCCGCAATCAATGGTAAAAAAATTTTTTACATAAAGGAGATACGCTATGGTAGGTTGGATCATTCTGGCGGCGGTCGCGCTGCTCGTCGCGGTTTTGCTTGTGCGCACGGCAGCGTTCAGGCCCAAAGAGGAGGGGCGCGCCGCCCCGAGCGAGGCGCAGGTAGACGGCGCGCACGCGATCGAATCGCTGCAACAGATGATTCGGTGCAAAACCGTCAGCTACGACGACGAATCGCTGATCGATTTCGCCGAATTCGAGAAGTTCAAGCAACTGCTCAAACAGCGCTATCCCGCGCTGCACAAGGCCTGCACGCTCGAGGAGATCGAGCAGACCGGCCTTCTCTATCGCTGGCAGGGCAGGAGCGACCGCGAGCCCTCGGTGCTGATGGCGCACTACGACGTCGTGCCGGTCAACGAGGAGCAGTGGGACCGGCCCGCGTTTGACGGCCTCATCGAGGACGGGATGCTGTGGGGGCGCGGCACGCTGGACACCAAGGGAACCCTTTGCGGCGTGATGGAGTCCTGCGAGCAGCTCATCCGCGAGGGCTTTGTGCCGGAAAACGACGTCTATATCGCCTTTTCCGGCAATGAGGAGACCTCGGGCCGCACGGCGACCGCCATGGTCGGCGTGCTTGAGGCGCGCGGCGTCCGGCCGCAGCTCGTCGTCGACGAGGGCGGCGCGGTCGTCGAGGGGGTCTTCCCCGGCGTAAAGGAAAAATGCGCGCTGATCGGCATCGCCGAAAAGGGCCTGATGAATCTCGAATTCAAGATCAACAGCACCGGCGGCCATGCCTCCGCGCCGCCGCCTCACGGGCCGGTCGGCAAGCTCTCGCAGGCTGTTGTCGATGTCGAGAACCACCCGTTCAAGGCGCGCCTGTCCGAGCCGATCGCCCAAATGTTCGACCGGCTCGGCCGGCATTCCAGTTTCGCGATGCGGGTGATCTTCGCGAATCTGTGGCTGTTCATGCCGGTGCTCAACGCGATCTGCAAAAAATCGGGCGGCGAGCTCAACGCGATGATGCGCACGACCTGCGCGTTCACCCAGACCGAGGCGAGCAAGGCCGCCAACGTTCTGCCGCCGCAGGCCCGGCTCATCGCCAACTTCCGCATCATCGGCGGCGACACGATGGATTCCGCAATCGAGTATGTCCGCAGAACGATCAACAACGACGAGATACAGCTGACGCGTCTGTCCGGCAACGATCCCTGCCCGGTCAGCGACACCGACAGCGCGGGCTACGCGAAGGTGAAGACCGCCATCGAGCAGACCTGGCCCGACGCGATTGTCTCCCCCTATCTGATGGTCGCGTGCAGCGACTCCCGCCACTATACCCGCATCTCCGATAAGGTCATGCGCTTCTCGGCGATGGAGCTGACCAAGGAGGAGCGCGGCTATATCCACGCCAACAACGAGCGCATCCCGCTCGACAAGATCATCACCACCGTTCAGTTTTACGTCCGGCTCGTCCGGCAGCTGTAAACGGCGCGCATCGATTCCCAGGGGGGCGGACGCCGCGCGGGCGATATGCGGCGTCCGCCCGTTTTTATTCCGCGAAATGTCGTGAAAGGAGAAAAACCATTCCATGCAACAGCAACGGCGCGCCGGCGCTGGGACAAAAACAGGCCGCGCGCTCGCGGCGGTCTATTATACCGGCGCTTCCCTGAGTTTTCTCGTCGGCCTGTGGCACTTTTTCGTGCCGCGGATGTTTCAGTGGTATTCGTATATCCCCGCTATGTATGAGAACCTGATCGTCGGCATCAACTGGACCAATCTCTGCTTTTCCTTTTTGCTGTGCGGCGCGAGCCTTCTGCTTCTGCTGCGCGGAAAAAGCGTGCTTCGGCGCAGCGCGGACGCGTTCCTTTTATACGCCCTTGTTGTGGCGGTGTGGATTTTCCGCGTTTTGCTGGCGGTCTTCAACCCATGGCCGCTCGAGCCGATCGCCTGGGCCGCCTATGGGCAGCTCATCGCGTCGGTCTGCATCATGCTGCTGGTATCCGTTCCGTTCTTCATTCTTCTGCGCCGCGCGCGGCGGCTCCCTGTCACAGAAAGAGGCGAATCATGTTTGAGCTGCATCAGGTAGGCGAAAGAACCTATTACATCCAGAGCCCGGCGAAGATCGGCCTCTACGACACAGGCGACGGCGTTCTGCTCATCGACAGCGGCAACGACAAGGACGCGGGCCGCAAGGTGCGCAAGCTGCTCGACGAGCGGGGCTGGAAGCTGCGCGCCATCGTCAACACCCACGCCAACGCCGACCATATCGGCGGCAATCAGTATCTGCAAAATCAGACCGGCTGCCCGATCTTCGCCAACGGTGTCGAGGCGGCGATGACACGCAGCCCGATGGTCGAGCCCGCGTTTTTATACGGCGGGTATCCGCCGGCGCCGCTGCGCCACAAATTTCTGCTCGCCGCGCCGAGCGACGCGCTCGAAATCAACTCGCCCGGTTTCCCCGCCGAGCTGGAACCAATCCCCCTGCCGGGCCATTATTTCGAGATGTGCGGCTTTCGCACGCCGGACGACGTCGTCTTTCTCGCCGACGCCCTGAGCAGCGACGCGACGCTCGAAAAATACGGCGTGACCTTTCTCTATGACGTCGAGGCCTATCTCGACACCCTCGCGCGCATTGAGACCATGCAGGCGGCCCTGTTTGTCCCCTCCCACGCCGAGGCGACCGCGGACATCGCGCCGCTCGCGCGCCGCAACCGTGAGAAGGTGCTGTCGATTGCGCACAGGCTGGTCGAGCTCTGCGCCGGGCCGCAAAGCTTTGAGGACCTTCTCGCGTCGGTTTTTGAAGCCTACGGCCTGACGATGAATTTTGAGCAGCATGTGCTCGTGGGCAGCACCGTGCGCTCCTATCTCGCGTGGCTGCTCGACAACGGTCGGCTGGAGGCCCTGTTCGAGAACAACCGGCTGCTCTGGCGCGCCATACGATAAGCTCGTCGTCGCAAAGTCCGCTTGGCTTCGTTTCCCCTGTTCGGGAAAACTGCGCACCGCTGCGTCGTCGCGCGCGCCGCTCCCTCAAACGCGCAGACAAGCTGCGCATTCTCGTCC
>CAZKRQ010000106.1:1671-6934 GCA_964555125.1 uncultured Oscillospiraceae bacterium | reverse complement strand
TCGTCGACCCGAAGCTGATTATCGCGGCCGAGCCGACGCGCGGCGTCGACATCGGCGCGGTCACATTGATCCACAACGACATCATTGAGCTGCGCAACCAGGGGGTGAGCGTGCTGCTCATCTCCTCCGATCTGGACGAGATCTTTCGCCTGAGCGACCGCATCGCCGTCATTTATAACGGCGAGATCACCGCGGTCGTCAGCCCGTCCGAGGTTACGCGGGAGGAACTGGGCCTGTATATGGCCGGCGCGAAAAGGAGGGAAGAGGCGTGAGCGAAAAACTGAAAAAATCACTGGCGGCGCCCGCCAAGACCCTTTTCGCGATTGTCATCGCGTTGTTTATCGGCGTGCTGCTCGTTCTGCCGACCGGCACGTCGCCCCTTGTCGCCTACAAAGAGCTGTGGAACGGCGCGTTCGGCACCAAAATCAATTTACTGAACACTCTCGCGCGCTCGACGCCGCTGCTCTTCACGGGCCTTGCCGCCGCGCTGGCCTTTCGCAGCAGCGTGTTCAATATCGGCATCGAGGGCCAGCTCTATATGGGCGCGTTTTCCGCCGCGCTGGTGGGGATTTACGCGCAGGGGCTGCCGAGTGTGCTGCTGATCCCGCTGTGCCTCGCGGCGGCGATGCTGGGCGGGCTCCTGTGGGCGGTAATCCCGGGGATTTTGCACACCAAATATCAGATCAACCTCGTCGTGCTCTGCACCATGATGAACAATATCGCCCAGCTCTTCACCGATTATCTGTGCAGCTATCCGTTTAAGGGCGATATACCGACGAGCGCGACGGTCAAGCTCGGCGAAAACGCCTGGCTCGCGCGATTCAACGAGCGCAGCGAATTCAATATCGGCTTCATTCTCGCGGTAATCTGCGCCGTGCTGCTCTATTTTCTCATGTTTAAAACCCGCTTTGGCTATGAGGCGCGCGCGCTGGGCCTCAACCGCCGGTTCACGAGCTATATCGGCGTGAACGTCAACAAAAAGATTCTCGCCGTTTTGTTTATCAGCAGCATGATCGCGGGCCTGGCGGGCGCCGAGCAGGTCATGGGGGTCAACCGGCGGTTTATCAGCGGCTTTTCTTCGGATTACGGCTTTACCGGCGTCACGGTCGCGCTGCTCGGCGGCCTCAACCCGCTCGGTGTCGTCATCGGCGCGCTCTTCTTTGGGGCGCTTGAAAACGGCGCGATCCAGATGGAGGTCATGACAAACATCTCGAGGGACCTCATCAGCGCGTTGCAGGCGGTCATCATTATGCTGATCGCGGCCGAAGAGCTTGTCAAGGGGCGCCGGCAGATCAAAAAGAGCAGGGCGAAGAACGGGAAAAAGGAGGTTGCGGCGGTATGAACGAGATCGAGATCCTGTTGGAGACCACGCTGCGCACATTGCCGCCCGTTTTGCTCGCGGGATTGGGCGGAATGCTCGCAAATCGGGTCGGTATTCTCAATTTGGGCCTTGAGGGCATGATGCTCACCGGCTCCTTTGTCGGCGTGATTGCGAGCTATTACACCGGCTCCGCTTACAGCGCGCTTCTCATCGCGGGGCTCGCGAGCGCGCTGGTCGGCCTGCTGTTTTCGCTGTTCACGATTCGTTTTAAGGCGAACCCGACCGTGGTCGGCGTCGCGGTGAATATGCTGGTCGCGGGCCTGTCGACGTATTTTCTCAGCGTCCTCTTTGGGGTAAGAGGCTCGTTTTCCGACGGGAATATCGTTGGATTGCCAAAAATCAGTATCCCGTTTTTGGAGAACATCCCGATCCTGCGCATTTTCAACAACCAGAATCTCACGGTATGGCTTGCGATTGTCTTTGTGGCCGCGCTGCAATATGTGTTCTATCATACGCCGCTGGGGCTGCGCATTCGCGCGACGGGACAGTTCCCGATGGCGGTCACGACCGCCGGCGTCAATGTCAGGGCGGTGCAATACGGCGCGCTGGTGTTCGGCGCTTTCCTGTGCGGGCTGGGCGGCGCGCATCTCTCTCTCGGCCAGCTGACGATGTTCACCGAGAATATGACGAGCGGACGCGGCTTCATCGCGCTTGCGGCGGCGATTTTCGGCAAAAACACGCCGCTGGGCACGCTGGTCGGCGCGCTGCTTTTCAGCTTTACCGACGGCGTGACCCGCAAGATCCAGACGAGTGGCTTCCCCTCCATGCTCATTGACATGATCCCCTATGTCGTGACGGTCGTCACCCTTTGGCTTGTCGAGGCGCGCGCTGCCGCCAGACGCAGGTCGCTGTTGAATGCGGCGGGGATAAAAAACAAGTAAACCAGGAACTTTTTCTGAATTCTCCTTAAAAGAAAGGGCGGAACTCCTGTGCGAGTTCCGCCCTTTCTGACGGCGAAGGGAAGCTTTTGCGCATAAGGACCCGACGAGAGGCCCCGCGTCAGGGAAGACGGTCGAAAAGAATTTCGACGGTCAGACCATCTCGTTCGCCGCTTTGTATTTGTAGATCATCTCCGCGTGGTTCTGCTCTTCGGTCTGGATGGTGTTCAGGACGCCGCGCAGGTCCTGCGACGCAAAGTGAAAAAGATCGTTGTTGTAGGCCGACGAGACATACTTCTCGGTCGTGATGCTGTCGGTGCACAAAAACTGGTCGTGCTTTTTATCCCGCGCGCTGCCGCCGTTTTTATACCGCCCGCGCGGTTGATAATCGTCGGGAGAGGTGTTCCTCGCGCTGACCGACGGCACCTTGCCCTCCATGACCTCGGAAAGGGCCTCGTAATGCTGTTTTTCATCCTTCTGAATGTCCTGGAAGAGATCTTTCAGCTCCTCGTCCTTGGCCTGCTGGCTGTAAAACCTGTATTTATCGATGCAGAGCTCTTCCTGTGTGCGGAGGTTTTTCAAAAACATTTTTTCTTCCTGGGTCAGTTTCATAGATTCCCTTTGCAGCGTGGAGCGAGGGAAAGCGCGCCGCAACGCTGCGTCTCCTATCCTAAAATAATTGCTTTCGCCCTTAGTATGGGAAAAAGAAAAGGGAAATATACGCTTAAAACGGCGTGTTGGCGGCGAATTCGCGGGCGTCATGCGGCGGAGAGCCGCTTTTACAGCGGCTTCGTCCGGCTGCGCGCGGGATCGTCAGGCTCCGCCGCGCTTTTGATCCTGTCTTTCGGGCGGCGATGTCGCGCGGGCGGTCAGTCATCCAGATATTTTTTGGCGATATAGATGGAAAAGAAAATCATCGCCGCGCAGAGAAGCCTGGAAATCCATAGAACGGAGGGGGGAAGATAGCCCACTCGCCCGAACAGCACCATCAAATAAAGGAAGCCCAGGACGGCCAGCGCCGTGAACAGACAGGTCAAAATGATTTTAATGATCCGATTGGCCATCCTCGATCCGCTCCTTTCGATTGCGCTCGGCCTGCGAGGGCTGAAGATAATCGGGCGCGAGCCCGGCGGCGTCGCAGAACAGGCCCCGCTCTATGCGCGCGAGGGCGGCGGCGGCCACGTTTGAGGCGCGGACATATTGCTGCGCGGGCGGCGCGACGGCGCAGTCCATGCGGCCCTTGAGCGCGTCATAGCACAGCCGCGCCGCGTCGCCTGCGAACAGGACAGGTTTTCCCGCGCACAGGGCCTCCAACCCATCGACCGGCAGGACGCGGGCGGGCGACAGCTCCCGAACCGCGCCCGCGACGCCGTAGACCGCGGCAAAAACGCGCCTCTGCCGCGCGTCGCAGGTCGCGACCACGTCGCGGGCATTCCCCGCGCAGCCCCAGGCGAGCGCCTCCAGCGTCGGCACCGCGACGCAGGGCTTCGATACGGCGAAGGCCATGCCCTTGACCGCGCCCATGCCGATGCGCAGGCCCGTGAAGGAGCCGGGGCCGCAGGTGATGGAAAAGTAGTCCATGTCGGCGGGGCGCAGCGCCGCGCGCCGGAAGACCTCGTCACACACCACCATAAAAGTCTCGGAATGGGTCAAGCCCACGTTGGCATAGCTCTCTGCGAGGACGACGCCGTCGCGCAGAATCGCGGCGCTGCACGCCGCGCTGGAAGAATCCGCCGCAAAAATCGTCATGGTAATTTCTCCGCTCCCGTGATGGCGATGGCGCGCGGCTCGTCCGCGCAGCCGTCGATTTCGACAACGATGCAGGGCTCGCCGTCGAGCGCCGCCGCGACCGTTTCACTCCACTCGATGAGCACGACCGTGCGCCCGTCGAGATAGTCATAAAAGCCCGTGCCGTAAAGCTCCTCCTCGCCGGCCAGGCGGTAGACGTCAAAATGCGCCGCGTCGAGGCGGCCGCCGCGATATTCGTTGACGATCGCGAAGGTCGGGCTGGGCACCTCGCCGGTATAACCCAACCCGCGCAGCAGGCCGCGCGAAAATGCGGTTTTGCCCGCGCCCAGGCCGCCGCGAAACGCGATGATCTCGCCGCCGCGCAGCGTCCCGGCCATCCGCGCGCCCAGCCGCTCGGTTTCGGCCTGTGAGTTGGTTTTAAAGCTCTGTGTCATGGCTTGTCCGCCCCGATTTGACAAATTTGTGGGTGTAGTCCTCGCCCTGCGGCGCGATCGCCGGGCAGGAGAGGGCGTAAATATCGTGCGCCGTCGCGCTCAGCCGCGCCGTTCGCGCGCAGGGGCCGCCCAGCGCCTCCAGCCGCGCGAGGCTGTGCGAGAGGGGAAGCCGCGCCGTCTGCCCGATGCGCCGCAGCAACGCGCCGCCGCCGTCGCCGAGGGCGAGCAGCCGCGCGCAGGCGGGCGGCTGCGCATAATCCGCTTCGCGCAGCCCGAGCAGCGCGGCAAGGGCCGCCCGCCGCACTCTTGACATAGTATATCGCTTTGTTTTGGCGAGTGCAAATAGCTCCTGCGCGCTTTGCGCGGTGGCGGCGGCGCGCCGGAGCCGGTCGCCCAGACCGTCCGCACAGCCGGGCAGCGCCGCGAATTCCTCCGCGCCCATTGTGCGCAGTCGGTAGAGGAGGGGGCGCTCGAGCGCCGTCCACCCCCCGCTCAGCGCGCCGGCTTCCCGCGCGGCCGTCAGCGCCGACACGGTTTGACGGGGCAGAAAGGCGGAGAGATCCTCGTTCAGATGGGCGCGGAGAAAGCCGGCGCTGGCAATGCCGCCGCCGGGCTCGGCGCCGTCGTGCGCCGAGCCCTCGCGCGGCACGGCGACCGGCCGCATACCGCTGCCGAGCGCCGCGAGCGCCTTGCAGTATTCGACGCCCAGAAGATCGTTGGGCTGCCGCAGAACCCGCGCGGGCTCCGCGCCGTAAAGTTCGCGCACCGCCCGCTCGCGCGCGGCGGGGTAGGACAGCCCGGCTTCGCACAGCGCTTTTGTC
>CAZKRQ010000106.1:0-1661 GCA_964555125.1 uncultured Oscillospiraceae bacterium | reverse complement strand
CTCGCCGAGGAGCGCGGCGTCGGCGCACTCGGAGCCGAACGAGAGCAGCTCGACGCAGCCGAGCGCCGCGAGCATCGCGACGGCCCCCCGCGCAAAGCGCTCGGCCGAGCCGGCGGCGTATGCCACAGGCAGCTCGAGCACGAGGTCGGCGCCGCAGGCCACCGCGAGCCGGGCCCGCGCAAATTTGTCGAGAACGGCCGGCTCCGCGCGTTGCACAAAATCGCCCGACAGCACGCAGACGATGTGGGTCGCCCCGAGCGCCCTTGTGCGCGCCATGTGCAGCAGATGGCCGTTGTGCAGCGGATTGTATTCCGCGACGATTCCCGCGACACGCATAAAAAGCCCCCCTACATTCCGCCTGCCGGGCGCGCCCCAAACGCAGAGCGCCTGCCGCTCCCCCGCCTTCCGGCGGGGAGACGGGAAAATAAATCTTCTCAACGGGCGTTTCCCGGCCGCTTTGACCCTTGCAATAGGATCATCAGTGCTGTTATAATAATACAGTTACCAGCGAAATATGTAAATATATCGGCGATCAGAAAGGAAAGCGGCATATGAAGGTTTTGGTTATCAACGCGGGCAGCTCGAGCCTCAAATATCAGCTCATCGATATGGACAACGAGAGCTGCATCGCAAAGGGAAACTGTGAGCGCATCGGCATCGACGGGCTCATCGGGCATAAGGTCACGGGCGGCGTCTCGATCGAAAAAAATATCGATTTTCCGACCCACAAAGAGGCGTTCATGGCCGTCGTGGACATGCTCACGAAGGGCGAGGGTAAGGTAATCGACGACATGAGCGAAATCGCGGCGGTCGGCCACCGCGTTCTGCACGGCAGCGAGATCTATAAAGAGGCGACCCTCGTCACCGACAAGGTAATCGACACGGTGATGGAGCTCAGGGAACTCGGCCCGCTGCACAATCCGCCGCAGGCCGTCGCCATGCGCGCCTGCCGCGAGGTGTTTGGGGAAAACACCCCGATGGTCGCGGTGTTCGACACCTCGTTCCACCAGACGATGCCCCCGAAATCCTATATTTTCCCCATTCCCTATGAATACTATGAGAAATATTCTGTCCGCCGCTACGGCTTCCACGGCACGAGCCACCGCTATGTGAGCCGCCGCTATTTTGAGATCACCGGCAAGCAGCCCGAGGGCACAAGGCTGATCGTCTGCCACCTCGGCAACGGCAGCTCGATCACGGCGGTCAAGGACGGCAAATGCTTCGACACCACGATGGGCCTGACGCCGCTTGACGGCTTCATCATGGGCACCCGTTCCGGCGGCATTGATCCCTCCGTCGTGACCTATATCGCCAACAAGGAGGGCATGACGCCCGACGAGATGAGCACGATGCTCAACAAGAAGTCCGGCTTCCTCGGCGTGAGCGGCGTTTCCAGCGATTGCCGCGACCTGCACAAGGCGGCCGACGAGGGCAATGCGCGCGCCCGCCTCGCGCTCGACATTCTGGTTCACCAGATCAGGCGCTTCATCGGCGGCTACGCGGCGGAGATGGGCGGCGTCGATACGATCCTGTTCACCGGCGGCATCGGGGAGAACGACGATCTCGTCCGCGCCGAGGTCTGCTCGAACATGGAGTTTATGGGCCTTGTCTTTGACCCCGCGCGCAACCAGGAGGCTTCGCGCAGGGACGCGCTGATTTCC
>CAZKRQ010000105.1:0-6962 GCA_964555125.1 uncultured Oscillospiraceae bacterium | reverse complement strand
CTGCATCAACCACGGCATCAAGGGCGGCCTGGTCAACGCGCAGGAGGAGATCAAGAAGGCGGTGGCCTGCGGCTACTGGTTCGATTTCCGCTATGACCCGCGTCTGGCGGCCGAGGGCAAGAACCCGTTCCAGCTCGACTCCAAGGAGCCGACCGCGAACTACCTCGACTTCCTCAAGGGCGAGGTGCGCTACAGCGCGCTGACCCGCTCCTTCCCCGATCGCGCCGAAAAGCTCTTCGCGGCGGCCGACGCGAACGCGGTCAAGAAGTATCAGGAGCTCAAGAAAAAAGCGGAGATGTGAGACACCGAAGCCTCACGCTGATCAAAAAAACGGAGCGGGGCAACCGTGAAAAACGGTTGCCCCGCTCTTTTTTGCCGGCCGGCGAACAGCCGACCGATAAGCTTATCAACGGCGTTTGGCAAAAAGGGGATTCCCGCAAAGCGCTTCAAAAGCGGGTCCGAGCGGCGAAAGGATGTGTAGCCGCCTCTTCAGGCCCTGCATCCGCACTTTTATTATCCGCGTTCTATTCGTTTTCTCTCTGCCTCCAATATTTCAGCTTCGGCAGCTGGCTCTCAAAATAAGCCCTCGCCTGCGCCTCGGGCCACTTTTCCCCCGCCATATGCCCGACGAGAAAATCCGTCAGCGCGTCGAGGCTTTCGTAGGTGAATTTCCCCTCCGCGTAGCACCATTTACAGTAGTCCTCATTGAACGCGCCGTCCGGCTCCCGGCTGAGGGTGCCGTCGTCCAGCGGCATACCGCAGCACTGGCAGACCAGCTGCCGGGGAGAGCCCAACAGCGTGTTGATCGAAACGTCAAACAGCCTTGACAGCAGCTTGAGCGTCTCGGTGTTCGGCACGGTCTCCCCGTTTTCCCACCGCGACACGGCCTGGCGCGTAACATAGACCTTTTCCGCGAGCTCGTCCTGGGACATCCCGTTTTGCGTTCGCAGCTTTACAATAACTTCCTTCGTGTTCATGCTTGTCATCACCTCCCCGATATTGTAGCATCGGACTTTCAGAAAGCCAAGCAACCCGCTGTTGCGGGCCGGCCGCGCCCCGGGGATTTGGGGTTTGTGCGGCGCTGCGGAATATGCTATACTGTTAAAATAAGCAGGCCAACTATAGAGGGAGGATGTAACGTGGTAGATCGAAAATGCAAGGTCGTTCTCGGCGACCTGCCGCAGAAGGTTCATATCAAGGGGGACGAGACCAAGCCGGTGCTGTTGTTTCTGCACGGCGGCCCGGGCGTTTGCAACCGCCACACCGTTATGACGGTGCACGCGGACCTGCAAAAGGATTTTCTGGTCGTCGCGTGGGATCAGCGCGGCAGCGGCGGCTCTTACCGTGGGGCGAAGGTCGAGACGCTGACCATCGACCGCCTTGTCGACGACGCGCATGAGCTGGTGCTGTGGCTGTGCAGGGAATACAACAAAAAGAAGGTGTTCCTGCTCGGGGGCAGCTGGGGCTCGGAGCTCGGCACCTGGCTGGCGTATCGGTACCCCGAGCACATCGCCGCGTTTGTCGGCTTTGGCCAGGTGGTCAACGGCGCGAAAAATGAGGAGCTGAGCTATCGCTTCGCGCTCGAGGAGGCCGAAAAGGCCGGGGACGCCAAGGCGATCGCCACCCTGAAAGAGGTCGGGCCGCCGGTCATGGGCGTCTATAAAGGCGGCTTTGACGGCATGATGGCGCAGCGGCGCATCATGATGAAATACGGCGGCTATTCCCAGAGCAAAAAGAAGCGCAGCTATTTCCGCTCCATGGTGGTGCCGATGGTGTTTTCGGGGGAATACAGCCTCAGCGACCTGATCGGCGTATCCAAGGGCTATAAGTATGTGCTGACCGCCATGTGGCCCGCCGTGGGCGCGACCGATTTTCCCAAAACCTGCACCGAGTTCAAGGTTCCCTATCTCATCTTTGACGGCGTGCTCGACCAAAACACCCCCGCCGCCCTCGTGCAGGATTATTTCGACCTGATTCAGGCGCCCAAAAAAGAGCTGATCTGGTTTGAGCAATCCGGCCACAACCCCATGACCGACGAGCCCGAGAAATTCAAAAGCCTGTTGCGCGACCGTTTACAGGCAATTCAGAAAGAAGAGGAAGCAAACGAATGAGACAAAACGCTAACGCCTCCGCGACAACCCCCGTTTCGGCGATCCCGCCCCTCAAATTCGGCGAGAAGTTCGGCTTTTTGACCTTCTCCACCGCGAGCAACGTGGTCTACCAGTTCAAAAGCATCTACTATCTGTTCTTCCTGACCAATGTGCTCAAGATCGATGTGCTCGTCGCGGGCACCATCCTGACGATCGGCACGATCTGGGACGCGGTCAACGACCCGCTGATCGGTTTCTGGTCGGTCAACCACAAGTTTAAAAACGGCGAGCGGTGCCGCCCGTTTGCGCTCTGGTTCGCCGTGCCGTGGGCGGTCTCGGTCGTGCTGCTTTTCTGCGATTTCAAAACCAGCCAGACGGTCACCGTGATCCTCGCGCTCGTCATCTACTTTATCTTTGAGACCTTCAACACCTTTGTCGCGATCCCTTATAACAGCATGGGCAGCCTCGCGACCGACCGCGACGCGGACCGCCGCTCGATCAATATGTTCCGCAATCTCGGCGGCTGCCTCGGCTCTGGCATCGGCGCTGTGGCCTGCCTGCCGCTGCTCAAAATTTTCGGCGCGCTTGACGACGGCGGCAATCTCATCGACGGAAGCAGCTCGCGCGGCTTTTTGCTGACCGCAATCGTGATGGGCGCGGTCTGCGTCGTCGGCTGCCTCGTGCATTACTACACGACCCATGAACGAGTCAAGCAGATTTCGGACAACGAGGACCACGTCAGCGTCAAGCACGCCGCGCAGATGCTGTTCCGCTGCAAATCGTGGGTGTTCAACATGCTGTACATCATCTGCTACGGCGTCAACAATGTGCTTGTCATGAGCTCGATCAACTATTACGCGACCTATATTATGGGCAGCACCGGCGCTTCTACCATAATCATGGCCGTTTATCTCGTCGTCTCGATCATCACGACCATGCTCACCGGCGTCATCGACCGCGCGCTCGGCCGCAAACGCACCATGATCTTTGCGGCGCTCGTTCTGATCGTGGGCAAGATCTGGTTTATCTTTGACCCGTTTTCTCTCGGCGCCATCTATGTCAACGCCATCTCGGTCGGCATAGGCCTCTCGATCACCTTTGTCATGTTCAACACCAACCGCAACAACATCGCGGACATCATCGAATGGCAGAGCGGCCGCCGCATCGACAGCCTGGTGTCGACCGGCGACAACCTCGCCGCCAAGCTCGCGCAGGCGGGCGCGACCCAGCTGCTGACCCTTTCGCTCCACATTTCCGGCTTCAACGAGGCGCTCCCCGCTCAGCCCGACGCGACGATTTCAACCATCAACGCCCTGCTCGGCTGGGTTCCGACCCTCGTGACCCTCGTCATGCTCGTCATCCTCTTCGCGATGAATATCGAAAAGGATATGGAGAACATGGCAGCGGCGAAAGCGCAGGCGCGCTGACCGGTTTATCCTCGCGCTTCGCCCACAATCTCCGCGCCCTTCAGACAAAAAGCCTCCCGGTAATTCCGGGAGGCTTTTTTGCTGAAAACCGTGTCAAATCACTTTTTTCACAGGCCCCAGCGCGCTTTTTTTCGGCGGGGCCGTTGGTGCCCGGCTCGCCAAAGTTGAATTTCATGGCGCCGAATCCTCCTGCCTTCTAACCAGCTCGTCCAAGGTTTTGCCGTCTTTATTTTTCCATTCGACCCACCCGTTTGTCGAACCGCCGAGAACAAAATCACTGGCTCCGCTGGGCGTCTTAAAGTCCAATGTCACTTTCAAAATATACCTGCCGTCAGCCTCCACAATAGATTGTTGAGACAGAAGCTCTTCCCTCTGGCGATTGTATTTTTGCAGATGCACGGGCTTGTTAAGGTTGATCTGCGAGCCCTCCAGCACATCGAATTTTTCGCCGTCGTATACGCCGAAAGCGGCAATGCCGTTGCGTGTTGTATGTAAAATATCGGCTTCATTTAAGGCGTTTTTTGCATCGTTCATCTTGTAGCCCTGTGTCGCCATAATGAACTGGATTTCATCGTAAATTTCCTCAACCGCCGCAAGGTCATACTCATCAATTTCATATTTGGGCACGACATTATTTTCAATCTTATAACGTTTTGATTCCTGCGCTTTCATGATCGCAAATTTTTCAAGGCCGCTTATCATATCCAACGTAAAGGTTTTGCTTTCGGCAAGAAACATAATAGCCTTATTCCAAAAGTCTTTGGAACGATTGTGATCATCCAATCGAGCAATGCCATTCCGGGTTTGGCCGATATAGAGCTGAACGATTTTATTCCTGTCGTCTTCGTGAATCAAGTAATATATTCCCGGACGGTTGATGCCGGAAATACCTTTTGCTTCCGAAAGCAGCGGCCTTGGAATGACATAGGTCGTCATAGTAGAAAGATTCCGGCGAATGGAACGGATACCGTCCGGCTGCCCATTGTGATAGATCATTTCAAGTTTTTTACTGATAGCCATCGTCGTCCTCCAGCTTTCTTACAATTCTTCAGCCCTAAAGGTTCTATACCCATCATAATCATTGCTGCGGTTGGCGCCCTTCCGTATACCCTATGACTGTTGCACTTCAAAAGAAATTTCATTCCGAAGCTTTAATCGGGCTGCATTCCACAGCGAGAAGGTCGCCTTCTTGCCTACCCTGCTTCGGTCAGCGCTCTTGTGAAGTTCGGTTTTGAAGATTACATCCAGCATCTGCGTCAAATACTGCGTAGGCCACAAACAAAACCATATGCCGGCGGGGTTGTCCGCATCTTATTTTATTATAACTGATTTTAAACAGCCCAACAACAGACATATTGCTTATTTATGCTTGCTCTTGAAAGAGCAGTCCGTCCTGAAGGGGAACGGTATATGTGCCTGAATACAGTCATTGATAAACCGATTCGCTGCGAGGGGTCCTAAATTTTTTCATTTGGCATCTTTATTCCCTTCATACTATTTAAATTGCATATTGTTTCGCAATCCTTCGTGCCTCTTTACTTCACTTTACTCAATTTAAAACCGCTTTTACAACAATTCAGGCATTGTCACGGTTTGTGTCATTCGATAAAAAGGCTATTGTGCTGCTTTGTTTTCACAAAAAAAGTGATAACAATAGGCAAAAAATAACAAAACGGCAAAGAGCTTGCCCCTGTCGTAAATCTGGTTAGGGTATTGGTAAGAGCTACCCAAACCGCTGCGTGAATAAGAAATTCAAAGTGCCGTACACCCGAGAAGGAGACGCGGCGGAGTGAGCTGTACCGGCGGCTTTTCAGAGGTGGAGTTGAACCCTCGTAACTCGCCAAAAGTTGGTAGCGACAGCGAGCCGTCGTGAGGGCGTTTACAACCGAACAGGTGAGCCGAGCGTGACTTTTGGCGATTGAGGAGGAGCAGCGGCGTGAGTGCGCTCCGATTTTTTTACAAAAAATCGGAGCAAGCGATACAAAGCTTGCTCCGACGTGTAATAGCGAAACAGTATAGATATTCGAACCCCCGGCTCAATTTCGGTACAAAAATCTGCGCATCGGCATCTGTCTATAAACTGAGTATACCACGATGTCGTTGTTGCGTCAATCTTTCTTATCTGGGTCTGTGCCGTCATCTTGTTCGGTGACCACACCTTCGATCATGTCAGTGACCACCTGATTGAGCTGGGCGGCGTTCTTTGAGGTTATGACCGGCTTGCCTGTATCTGCTTCGATAGCTTTTCGTGCATCGCCAGCAACTTTGCCTCCGCGTTTTGCAATGGCCTGATTTTCGGCAAAGCCTTGGGCATCATGCCCTTTCGCCAACTCTGTTGTTGTGGCCTCTGCCAGCATATTCAGCACCAGCTCCAGCGTACTCATGTTGTCCCGGAGGTTTTCCTTTTTCAGACCTTTTAGATTCTTGTACTGCCGGGTGGACATCCCCGACCAGGCTTTGGTGATCTCGTCGGTGAGGATCGCATACTCCACGCCCTTTTGCACACCGCGGGCGTCCCACTCGTCGGTCAGCTCCTTGCGCACCTGGATCGCCTGAAGGCGCTGGTTGATCCACTCGCGGGTATAACCTTTGCGCAAATAGGTTTCCAGCGCTCGCTCGATGGTCAGCTCTGGGTCGATGGTTTCCTCGATACGCTCTCGGCCGACCTCTGCCAGCCAAAGCTTGAACGGTTCGGCCTTGGGTGAAGGGATGGACTGGATGATGCGGAGAAGCTGCTGGGTGTCAGCCACATCGGTGTTGTAGCGTTTGCCATCTGCGGACAGCATTTTCAGTTGTACGATTTTTTCGTACAACTGCTCTGCCCCTTCTGCTTTCAGCTTTCGTTTCAAATCACTCCAATATCTACGGGGATTTTCACTCTCCGTCAATACCGCCACCACATCGACGATGGAGAAATACCATTCTTCACGCTCCTCGTCCCAAGCTGTGCGGATTCGTTTATCTTCAAAAAGCTGGATCTTATCGTTTTGTTCTATGACGCTGTGCCTCCGTTTCCTCTATATATCTAAGCAGCCCTTGGCAACCTTCCGACACATCCTGCCATGTCGCCTCGAAGTCGTCCGTGTACCACGGGTCGGCTATATCGCCGGGGCGGTCGGTAAAGTCCAGCAGGAGGTGCATCTTGCCGGCATAGTCCCCACCGCAAATACGGTACATATTGCGGAGGTTTGCTTGATCCATGCCAATCAGGAGGTCGTACTCGTCGTAGTCCCGATTGGTGAGCTGCCGGGCGCTGTGGCCGTCGCACTTTATCCCATGTTCCGCCAACTTGCGCCGTGCAGGAGGATAGACTGGGCTGCCGATCTCCTCTGTGCTGGTCGCTACCGAGGCTATCTGAATGTCCTGCTCCAGCCCCGCTTTCTTCACCAGATCCTTCATCACAAACTCCGCCATCGGGCTTCTGCATATATTCCCGTGGCAGATA
>CAZKRQ010000104.1:2593-7000 GCA_964555125.1 uncultured Oscillospiraceae bacterium | reverse complement strand
TGTCGCCGAAGAAGTCCTCGACGCCCTGGATGTCGACCATTGTCATCCAGCGGTCGCCCTCGGTGATCAGGCCGCAGGAGATGCCGGCAACCGGCGCCTTAATCGGCACGCCCGCCGCCATCAGCGCGAGGGTCGAGCCGCAGATGGAGGCCTGCGAGGTCGAGCCGTTGGAGCTGAGAATCTCGGAAACGAGCCGCATCGTGTAGGGGAATTCCTCCACCGAGGGGAGAACCGGGACGAGCGCGCGCTCGGCGAGCGCGCCGTGGCCGATTTCGCGGCGGCCGGGTCCGCGGCTCGGGCGGGTCTCGCCGACCGAGTAGCTCGGGAAGTTGTAGTGGTGCATATACCGCTTGCGCTCTTCCTTGTCGATGCCGTCGAGAATCTGGCTCATCTCGGACATCGCGAGGGTCGCGACGGTCAGGCACTGGGTCTGGCCGCGGGTGAACATGCCCGAGCCGTGCGCGCGGGGCAGCAGGTCGATCTCCGCCGCGAGCGGCCGCATCTCGTCGATGCCGCGCCCGTCGACCCGCTTTCCGTCGTCGAGCAGCCAGCGGCGCACCACAAACTTTTGCAGCTTATACAGGCACTCGTCGAGCTTGGCGGTCTCCTCGGGATATTTTTCATCGAGCGCCTCGTGCACCTCGTCGTAGACCGGCTTGAGGGCCGCGTCGCGCACCCGCTTGTCGTCGGTGTCCATCGCCGCGCGCACCTTGTCGATGGCCAGCTTCTCCACCTCTTCATACATCTCGTGCGGGACTTCCTGCGACTCAAACGGCAGCTTCTCCTTGCCGATCTCGGCGCGGATCGACTCAATAAAGCGGATGATCTCCTTGTTGGCCTTGTCGCCCGCGATGATCGCGTTGAGCATCGTCTCGTTGTCGACCTCATTCGCGCCGGCCTCGATCATGACGACCTTGTTGGCGGAGGAGGCGACCGTCAGGTTGAGGTCGCTTCTGTCGCGCTGCGCCTCGCCGGGCATGAGGACGATCTCGCCGTCGACCAGGCCCACCGACACGCCGGAAATCGGCCCGTTCCAGGGGATGTCTGAAATCGTGATGGCGATCGACGCGCCGATCATGCCGCAGATCTCGGGCGAGCAGTCGGGGTCGACCGACATGACGGTCATGACGATCGAGACGTCGTTGCGCATATCCTTCGGGAACAGCGGGCGAATCGGGCGGTCGACGACGCGGGAGGTCAGAACCGCCTTCTCGGTCGGGCGCCCCTCGCGGCGCAGAAAGCTGCCGGGAATGCGGCCGACCGAATAGAGCTTCTCCTCAAAGTCGACCGAAAGGGGAAAGAAGTCGATGCCGTCACGGGGCTTCGCGCTCATCGTGACGTTGCACAAAACGGCGGTTTCGCCGTAACGCACCAGACAGGAGCCGTTCGCGAGGCCGCACATTTTGCCGGTCTCAATCTTCAGCGGGCGCCCCGCCAGCTCTGTTTCAAAAACACGGTAATTGTCAAACATGGTTGATTGCCTCCCTTTTTCAAGCAGAATTTCCTCTGTGCCGTTTTGGGTTTAGCAATAAATTCAGCCGGTTTTCGCGAAAAGCGGCTCAATTCATCGCTAAATGCCAAGACAGCACAGCGGTTTTACACGGCCAGAAGGCAGACGGAAACCGCCTGCCTTCTGATTTTGTGCGAACTTATTTGCGCAGCCCGAGCTTCGCGATGAGCGCGCGATAGCGCTCGACGTCCTTCTTTTGCAGATAGGCGAGCAGGTTGCGGCGCTGGCCGACCATCTTGAGCAGGCCGCGGTTGGAGTGATAATCGTGCGGGTGCTGCTTCATATGCTCGGTCAAATGATTGATGCGGTTGGTGAGGATGGCGACCTGAACCTCCGGCGAGCCGGTGTCGGTGTCGTGCATCCGGGCGCTTGCGATAACTTCCTGTTTGTCCTTGAGCATGGTGTTTTGTCCCTTTCTTTGGTTGTGATTTGTCCGCCCGTTTGTCACAGCACGGGGTGAACAGGGTTCCCGGCGCGCGGGCACGCGCCCCGTTCCGTGGCAGGGGTAGCGATACGCAGATATACGCAATTATGAGTATAGCACAGATAATCCAAAAAATGCAACTGATTTCTTCGCGTCTTCCTTTTTATGGGCAGAATTCCGGCGGCTATCTGCGTTTTTCCATCCGATAGACCTGCTCTTGGTCGATCTCGTCCAGTCCGTTTTTAAAATCATATCCCATTTTTCTATAAAATCCAACAGCCGTAATCGATGCGGGGACCTCGATTCGCTTCGCTCTTAAAAAGAATTCGTCCCGCTCCAGCGTCTGAACGATCCGCCGCCCGATTCCTCTGCCCTGATATGCGGGCAACACAAAAATCGTCAGCAGGATACTCTCGGTCTCACTGCCCCAATAGCCGGCGATCGCGCCGCACCCGACGATCCGCGCGCCGTCACAGGCGACATACATATGCCCCTGCTTTGCGCGCTCGGTCAATACGCCGGCGGAATGCGAGGACACGGTTGCCTCAATATACTCCTGCGAATAGTCCCTGCTGTTTACGGTTCTCAGCGTCTGGGCGACGAGCGCCGCCACCTCCTGCGCGTCGTCTGCACGAAAGCGCCTGATGGTATCGTCACCGCTCATTCTAATTTCACCTTTTTTCCGCTTCCCCGTCCGCGTTTCACTCCCGGCCCTGCTGCTGCGCGAGCTTCCGCGCCGTTTCCACGTCGAGCAGGACCCGCTCGCGCAGCGCCTCGACGCTCTCGAACCGCCGCTCGTCCCGCATAAAGCGCAGCAGCTCGACGCGCACCGTTTTGCCGTAGAGATCGCCTGAAAAACCGAGGATATGCGTCTCGAGCATCACGGCGCCGTCCCCCCCGACCGTCGGCCGCACGCCGAGATTGGAGACGCCGGGATAGCTTTCCCCCCCGAAATTCACGCGCGAATAATAGACCCCCGCGCGCGGCGCGACGATCCGCGCGGGAAACCGCTGGTTGATGGTCGGGAAGCCGAGACGGCGCGCGAGCTTCTTGTCCTCGCAGACCTCGAGCGAAAAGCCGTAGGGCCGGCCGAGCATCGCGGCGACCCGCTCCATCTCGCCCGCGCGCAGGCTCCGCTTGATCGCCGTCGTCGAGACGGCCTCCCCGTCGGCGTCCACCTCGCCGACCACCCGCGTCGCGAAGCCGAGCGCCTCGCCCGCCGCGCGCAGCGTGTCAATATCCCCGCTGCGCGCTCTGCCATAGCGAAAATCCGCGCCGCAGCAGACGGCGGCGGCGCGCAGACCCTCCACGCCGAGGATTTCGCGGGTAAAAGCCTCCGCCGTCATCTCCGCGATCGACGTAAAATCCAGCTGCACAAGCAGGTCGACGCCGAGCGCCGCGATGAGCGCCGCGCGCGTTTCATAGGGCAACAGGTCCTGCGCCCCTTTTGCGTCTGCGCGCCGCGCGCGCATGTCAAAGGTCAAAACCGCGCTGCGCACGCCGCGCGCGTGCGCCTCCCGCACGGCCGCCTCGATCACGGCGCGGTGGCCGAGATGAATCCCGTCAAAATAGCCAAGCGCGACCGCCGTGCCCGGCCCGCCGGTCTGTGGCTGCGTCCATATCTCCAATGCCTTCACCTGTCCCGCGGCCGTGTGGAATTCCGGCGCTCGATGTCAGCGCATCAGCTCCGCCTTGAAGCCGCTCTCCTCGTTCCCAGAAAATCGAATCGTATAGCTCTTTCCGTACTCTGCGTCGATCGCGACGCGCGGCGTGGTCGCGATTTCCTCGGTGTCCTCTTTCCCGTAAGGGGAAAAGTCGATCGAAAAGGCCGACAAATCCGCGTCGTTCTCAAAAAAGCTCTGCGGAAAATCCAGCACCAGCTCGGAATCCTCCGTGATCTCCCCGCCGTCGAGATTCGCCATGCCGCCCTTGCTGTAATATTCGCCGTTCAGATAACAGGTATAAAAAATCTGATAGACCTGCTTCGCATCGCAGCGCACCCGGATCGAAAAGGAGTCCTGCGCCGTTTCTTCTTTCGGCGCGGCGCCGCACGCCGCCAGCAGCAACGCAAGCGCCAACGCCGTCGCCGCGCAAAGGGCCCTGTACATGGTTCGTTTCATTGTTTTATCCTCCAGAGAAGTTGTTCGCTTTCGCCATCAACCGGCGAAAGCGCTGCCCTTACAACGATAAAACAAACCTTTTTTCTTCAGGCGGCGGAACCGTCCCCCGCCTAGAGCGCTTCAAAATAGAACTGCTTCAGCTTGACAAACACGCCGTCCCGCGCCGTGCCAATGCCGAGAAAGACGCCGTTTCGCCGCACCCGCACCGGCGCGCCCTGCGGGACGCGGACGGGCAGACGGGCGGCCTCGAATCGAAATCCGTTGAGAAACAGCCGCGCGAGATTGCCGTCCAGCTCCACGGCCGGCAAAGACCGAAAGGCCGTCTCAACCGGCAGTAGCAGCGCCTCGGCCCC
>CAZKRQ010000104.1:0-2583 GCA_964555125.1 uncultured Oscillospiraceae bacterium | reverse complement strand
GGCCCCGCCCGCGCGGCACGCCGCCTCAATTTCCGAAAGGGGGTGCGCCTGCTCCAGCGCGAAGCCGGCGCTCGCGGTGCGCCGCAGCGCCGTGAGATGGCCGAGCGCACCGCATTTTTTCAGCAGATCCTCCGCCAGCGTGCGGATATAGGTGCCCTTCGAACAGACCACGTCGAGCGCGAAGCTCTCCCCCTTCGGGTCCAACTCCGAGACCTCGCAGGAAAAAATCTCAATCGGCCGCGCCGGCCGCTCGACCGTCTTCCCCTCCCGCGCAAGCTCATACAGCCGCCTGCCGTTGACCCGCACCGCCGAAACCATCGGCGGCACCTGCATACCTTTGCCGGTCATCGACGCCGCGGCGCGGCGCAGCGCGTCCCCGTCGGGCCGCACGGCGCTCGTCTCGACGCAGCTGCCCTGCGCGTCGCCCGTATCGGTGCGGGCTCCGACCCGCACCCGCGCGCGATAGCGCTTGGTTCCGTCGGGCAGCAGGTCGACGGCCTTGGTCGCCGCGCCCGCGAAAACCGGCAGCACACCCGTCGCCATCGGGTCGAGGGTGCCGCCATGGCCGAGCCTGCGCTCGCCGAGCAGGCCGCGCAGCTTCGCGATCACGTCAAAGGAGGTGAATCCCTCCGGCTTATCCACGATCAAAATCCCGTCCAACGCTCAAGCCCCGCCGCGCAGCATTTTTTCGGCGGCCTCGACGATCGCCTGCTTGACCTGCGCCTCGCTCATCGCGCTCTCGAAGCCCGCCGCGCGCTTATGTCCTCCGCCGCCAAACTGCGCGCAAAGCGCCGCCGCGTCGGCCGTCACCGTCCGGGCCGAGACCTTCCAGCTTCCGCTGGCGAGCTCGCGCAGCGTCATGCCGAACTCGACCCCCTCGATCGTTCGGGGGATCGGGGTGATGCCCTCGATGTCGCTCGGGTCGCAGCCGGCCTTCTCGATCATGGCCCGGCTGACCGTGATAAACGCGACCTTTCCCTCCAGCGCGAACTCCATGCCGGCGACGGCCATCTGCTCGAGCTGGGCGCGCGCGCGCGATTTGGTCTCAAACAGAATGCGGTTGAGCTCGGCGTGGTCGATGCCCGCGCCGATGAGGCGCGCCGCCAACAGATGGCTGGCGGCCGTCGTGTTGGCATACCGAAAGCAGCCGGTGTCGGTGGAGACGCCGGTATACAGGCAGGCCGCGATATAGGGCGTCAGGGGCACACCGAGCGCGTCGATAACCTCCCCCATGAACTCGCAGCAGCAGGCGGAATCCGGCTAGCACAGCAGCAGGCACGCGTAGCCGTCGTTGGTGCCGTGGTGGTCGATGCCGAGGTCGCACCGCTCGCCGAGCGGGCGCATCGTCTCCCCCATCAGGCTCAGCGCCGCCGTGTCGACCGACAGGATAAACTGCGGCGCGAAGGTCTCATCCGCCCGCGCGAGATAGGGCCCTGTCATAAAGTCGTACCGCGCGGGGATCCGCCCCGAATTGACGACCCGCGCGCGCAGGCCGAGCGCGTCGAGCGCCGCCCACAGGGCATAGCCCGAGCCGAGCGTGTCGCCGTCCGGGTTTTTGTGGGTGATGATCAAAATGTCCTGTCTGGTTCGCAGCAGGGCGGCGGTTTCCTCCATCGTGATCGGCTTACTCATGCTGAAACCCCTCGATGATCGTGTTGATTTTGTTGTAATAGTCCACCGAATCGTCGGGAATAAAGGTCAATTCGGGGATCTTTCGGATGCGCAGGCGGCGGGACAGCTCGGTTTTGACATAGCCCTCCGCCTTTTTGAGGACGGCGCAGGCCTCCTTCGCGCTCTCAAAGCCGTTGAGCGAGCCGACATGCACCTTCGCATACGACAGATCCGAGGTGACCTCAACCCGCATCACCGAGAGAAAGCGGTTGACCCGTTCGTCCTTCATCCCGGTCAGGATCGCGCTGATTTCCCGCTTAAAATCCTTATTGAGCCGGTCTACTCTGTGAGACGGCATACGCGTTCACCCCTTTTGTCACTCCGCGGCCCCGTCGGCCGGCTCCAGCTCATCCAGCTTTTTCTCGATATAGTCCCACTCCTCGTCGGTCTCGACAGGCAACAGGTTGTCGCCCTCCTCCGCTTCGGGGTCCAGCCGCGACGCAAAAATCTGCTCGCAGCCCTCCTCATCCTCACTGTGATCGGTATAGAGAAGATAGGTCGCGCCCGTCTCCTCGTTTTCAAGCGTATACAGCACGTCGCAGCACAGCTTGTTGCCGTCCTCGTCCGTCACGGTGACGCGTTTTTCCTCCATCGCTTTGCTTCTCCTTTTACTTCTCGCCGGTCAGAACCTCTCGCTCGATGAGCTCCCACTCCTCGTCGGTCTCGACAGGGCTCAGCGCAAAGCCATCTCCCTGCCGCGTATAGGACGAGGCGAAAAAGCGCACGGCGCCGTTCTCGTCGGTCGCGCCGTCGGTATAGACGATATACCGCTTTCGCGTCCTGACGCTCTCAAATTCGTGCAGAATCTCGCACTCCAGCTCGTTGCCGTCCGCGTCGATTGCCTTAAATTTTCGGTTCTGTCCGTCTGTCATGCGTTCTCCCTAGTATTTGTCCGCGCGCTGTTTTTATTCC
>CAZKRQ010000103.1:0-7003 GCA_964555125.1 uncultured Oscillospiraceae bacterium | reverse complement strand
AGTTCTGACCCCTCTGGGGTCTGTGCAAACCACTAGTTTACTAGTGGTTTTGATTTATGCAATTTGGTTTATGCCGCAAAAAAGGGACGCAGCCGGTCTTCGCTTTTCTGCCTACAGGACGCTCACGCCCCAAAAGAATCCGAGAGCCCGACGCCTCGGGTTTCCAAAGGGGTCCGCCCCTTTGGCCGCCGCGCGGGGGCGGAACCCCGCGCCCTTGACCTTACGCCCTTGACCTTCCATCCCGAAAAGTCCGCTCTTGACTTTTCGGGAAGAGGAGGAGCAAGGGAGCGCGCAGTTTTCCCGATTAGGGGAAACGGAGCCACGCGGACTTTGCGACGACGAAGCGGTGCGCGCGACGACGAGCCGCCCTGCTTCGCAGGTCACAAGAGCACTTTGTTTTCTTATCTTATCATTGCTTTATGGCTGCTTTTACCCGCTTCACGCGTCATAGCTGACGCTGTTTTTTCCAAAATTGCGGTTGTAATAGGGGTCTCCGGGGTCGATCTCGTAATAGTCCGGCCATTTTTGCCGCAGGATCGCCTTTTCCCTCTCCATGCGCGCCTTTTTTTCTCCCCTGTTGTCATAGCCGCGGGACAGGCTCTCGTGGTGATAACACTCGGCGACAGGATTGAACACGATCAAATAGCCCTTTTCTCTCAGCTTGAGGCAGAGATCGACGTCGTTAAACGCAACCGCGAGCGACTCGTCAAAGCCGCCCACCTCGTCGAACGCCGCCGCGCGAACCATCAGGCAGGCCGCCGTGCACGCCGACATGTTGCTCGCGATCGCCAGGCGGCTCATATAGCCCTCGTGCTCGCGCGGGAACAGCGGGCAGAGATTGGCCGCCGAGCCGCAGACCCCCATCGCGATGCCGCCGTGCTGCACCGTGTCGTTGGGATACAGCAGCTTGATGCCGCACGCGCCGACGTCGGGCCGCTGCGTAAACATCAGCATCTCGCGCAGCCATTCCGGCGAGATGACCTCGATGTCGTTGTTCAAAAAGAGCAGGTGCTCCCCTTTCGCGAAGCCGCGCGCAAAATTATTGATCGCCGAGAAATTGAATTCCCGCTCCCACGTCACGACCCGCACGCGGGGATTTTTTCGCAGCTCCTCGTAATAGGCAAAGGTCTCCGGCTCGCGGCTGTTGTTCTCACAGACGACGATCTCGAAATTTTCATAGTCCGTCAACCGAAAAATCGACTCGATACACCGGCGCAGCACCGGCGCGTGATCGCAGCTCGGGATCACGATCGAAACCAGCGGCGCGCCCTCGATCTCATACACCACGCGCACCATCGGCACCGCCTTGGAGAGCTCGGCGCGCCCCCTGAGGCCAACCCGGTCGAGATGCGCCTGCACCGCCCTTCGGCCCGCGTCCCACGCCTCGGGCTTAGCCGAGATGTCGCTGGCGGTCGACCCCGCATGGATGCGCCAGTAGTAGACCGGCCGCGCGAGATGCGCGATCCTCTGCGCCTGCTCGCTCACCCGCAGGGTAAAGTCGAAGTCCTGCGCGCCGTCGTAATCCGAACGATAGCGCCCGACCCGCTCAAGCAGGTCGCGCCGGATCACCGACAGGTGACAGATATAGTTGCAGCCCCGTAGATAGTCGGGCGAAAAGCAGGGCTTGAAATGCATCGAGCGGCTGTCGCCAGGCTTATTGACAAAGGTCGCCTCGTCGGTATAGAGAAAATCGGCCCCCGTCTCGTTCAGCGCCTCGACCACCTCATACAGCGCGCCCTCGGCGATCAGGTCATCGTGGTCGACCAGCGCGACAAAGTCGCCGTCCGCGAGCTCGAGCGCGGCGTTGGTGTTGCCCGAAATGCCCTCGTTTTTCTCGAGCTTTTTATAGACGATGCGCCGGTCCGCCGCCGCATATTCCGCGACCGTCTCGCCGGGCTGCGGGTGCGCGCCGTCGCTGCCGTCCGCCATGCAGAGCTGCCAGTTTCGATAGGACTGCGCCTCGACCGCGTCGAGCAGCTCCCGCAGAAAGCGATCCGGCGTGTTATACAGCGGCACGATCAGGCTGATTTTGGGCATCAGCGGAAACACCGCCGCCTCCTGCGCCGCGCGCTGCTCCGGCGTCAGATAAAACTCCTTTTTCAGCGCCTTGAGCTTGACATACCGCCTTGTGACATATTTTGCCGCGAATACCGTCTGCCGCAGCCCCTCGTTTTTGAGCATCCTCACCGTCTTATAGCCCAGCTTGAGCAGTTGGTTTTTTTCCGCCCACGCAGGCACCGGCTTCGACCCTTTATCCATATCCCGATTCCCTTTTTCTTTCTTCACCGGCCTCCCGCGAGGGGGGAGGCCTTGAGCAGGTTGATCGCGCCCGATTCTCCGCGGCATCGCCGGGGCGCCCGCGAAGCGAAATCACCGCCCCAAGCGGCGCCGGCACAGCCTTGAAAGCCGCGGCGCTCCCCCCCCCTGAGGAGCCGACTTGAACAAGCGAAAACCCCGCAAAAGGAAAAGCGCCGAAATCCGCACGGTTTCCGGCCCTCCTGCGGCGAGCGCGCGAAATCAAGCGCCAGGCAGGCGGCGCGCCCTACTCCTTTTCAACAATCGTATACACCAGCGTGACGCTCCCGTCCCCGCTCCACGCGCCGTCGGTGTTGACCTCATAGATCGCGTCGTCGGTTTCCTTGTTGTAAATCACATAATCGATGAGCCGAAAGCCCGCGTCACGGAGCGCCTTGAGATAGCGCTGATAGCCCTCCTGCGTCTCGCCGACCGCGCGCAGCTCCATCTCCGCGCCCTCCTCCGAGCGCTGCCCGACCGATAATACATAGGCGCCGTCGCCGTTATAGACCGGGAACGCCGCAAAGGTCTCGTTCCACGCGGGTGCTTCCGGGCCGATGAGCACCGTCAATCTCCAATCCGCCTCGCTCGACGCCGCCTGCTCCGCTTTCTCGATGCGAACCGACCAGACTCCGTTCCCGTACCCGCCCGGATTGGGCGCAAACCCCGCATTCGCGAGCGACTCCTGCCAGGCGGCAAGCTGCGTCTCGCTCACGAGATACTGCCCTGCAAAGCCGTCCTCCGTCTTCTCCTGCGAAATCGCCTCGATATAGTCGCTCAGCGCAGGCACCTCGTCGGGCCATACGCCGTCCGGCAGGGCGTCCTTCGGCGTTTCCGGCGCCGGCTGTTTGGGCTCGTCGGGCTTGTTCTCCGGCTCCTGCGGTTCTTCCCCGCGCTGCGCGAAGCTCGAGACGTCGAGCCGGCGCAGCAGATCCTCAAACGCCGCGTCGGCGTCGCACGCGCACAGCGCCAGACAGAGCGCCAGCGCAAGCAAAAGCACTGTAAATCGTTTCACCGTTCCTCTTCCTCCTTTTCCCGAATGGCGATGTGCTGCGCCAGCTTGTCGAGGCGGTTTTCAAGCTGGCTGACCTTGGAGGTCAGCGAAAACTGCCGCACGAGCAGCACAAAGATGATGAACAGATAAACCGTGTTGATCGGGGATTGCATACCGAGCCACCGCGTCACCCAAAGCGCGATTTGCGGAAATACGCTGAGCACCACGATACAGCACGAGAACAGGATCCAAAACACCGAATCCTCAATTTTGAGCTTGGATTTGCGGATGCGCGCGAGCATATACGCCATCGTCAACAGCGCGCCGGCAATGAGCAGCACGCGGATTTGTATTGTCAGGTACATCCGCTTTCCTCCCTGTTGAGCTCGGGGCGCGCGTCTCTCTTGCGAAACCACTGGATCAGCAAAATCGAGATCACCGTCCGAAGCATGTACTTCACCGAGCCGATAAAATTGAAATAGCTCTCCCCCGCCGTCCTCTCCGCCATTTCGACCTGCACCTCGCACACCTTCGCCCCGTTTTTAATCAGATAGCTGATCGTATCGGGCTCAGGCGCGTAATTGAGGTTTTTGGCGAATTCGCGGATCAGATTTTTGCTGTACAGCCGCATCCCGCTCGTCGGGTCGCAGATGCGCGCGCCCGAGGTCAGGGTGATCGCCCAGCTGATAAAATAGCTGCCGACCATGCGGAGATTGCGCGGTTTTCTGGTCGTCGTATAGCGCGAGCCGATCACAATGTCGGCGCCGCTATTTTCCATTGTCTCCAGCAGGCTGGAGACATAGGCGGGCAGATGCTGCCCGTCGGCGTCGAACTGCATCGCGCAGTCATAGCCCTTTCTATAGGCGTAGAGAATGCCGGTCTGAAACGCGCCCGCAAGGCCGAGATTCACCGGCAGATCGATGAGATGAAAGCCCCTCTCCCGGCAGACGCGTCCCGTTTCATCGGTCGAGCCGTCGTTGACAACGACATAGTCGTACTGGGGAAACTGCGCGGTCAGCTCGCCGACTACCCGTTCAATATTCTCCGCCTCGTTGTAGGCGGGGATAATCAATAACAGCTTCATAGCTCTCCTCGCATGGCGCGGCACAGCGCCTCATAGGTCTTCTCCCAGGTGAATCTCTCCCTGAGCCGCGCGCGGGTCTTCTCCGCCGCGCTCTCGCGCCAGCCCTCATCCTCCAGCGCCTCGAGAACCGCCGCCGCAACGGTCTCGGGCCGCCGGTCGGTCAGCGTTTTTCCGTAGGCGCCGTCGGGCAACAGCTCGGCGCTGCCGCCCGTCTCGGTCATCACGACCGGCGTGCCGAGCGCCGCCGCCTCAAGCAGCGTGCCGGCAAAGCCCTCCGATCGGGTGGGCAGCACAAAGAGATCCGCCTGCCGCAGCAGCGCGAGCGTGTCGGCATACGGGCAAAGGCCCGCCGCCGTCACGCCGGGGAAATCCCCCTGCTCGACCGCCCTGCGCAGCGGGCCCTCGCCCGCCATCACACACCGCGCCTGCGGAAGCTCCTGGCGCACCGTCCGCATCGCCCCGGCCAGCTCAAGAACTCCCTTTTCGGGGATCATGCGCCCCACAAACGCGACGAGGGGCGCGCTTTCGGGAGCCCCGACCCGCGCGCGCCAATCCGGCTCCCCCTCGCCGGCAAGCGTCTCGAGCCGGTCGGGATCGACCGCGTTATAGAGCACGCCGCTCGCCCGAATGGAAAAGGCTGTTTGCAGCCATCGCTTTCCCTCCTCCGACACCGCGTAAAACCGATTGCAATAGCGGCGGACGAGCGCGGCCGTCCACTGCTCATAGCAGCGCCCCGCCCACGCGAGCAGCGGATTGCCCGTCATCAGATAACGGGTGCCGTGATTGACGAGCAGGCAGGGGATTTTCCGGCGGCTCGCCCGGCGCACCGCGTAAAGGGAAAGGGAATAAAACAGATTGTTCGCGACGATGAAATCGACCGGCCGGTCAAACAGCTCCGCCTCGAGCGCCCGGAACTCCCTGTTCCTGCGCACAAAAGGGAACCGCCCGTTCATCAGCCGCCACGCGGGCAGTCGAAACACCTCGATCCCCTCAGCTCCCTTTTCGCGCGCGGGCAGGCCCGGCAGCGCAGAGGTCACCACGATCGCGCGGTGTCCGTCCGCAGCGGCGCGCTTCGCGAGATTGAAGGTATAGCGCTCGACGCCGCCGGCCGTCGGCAGATACTGCGCGGAAAAAAAACAGATTGTCACACCGCGCCTCCCCGCCCGTCAAAATAAGACATTTTTATTATTTTAACACAAAGCCCCGTCCCGCACAATTCCCCTTCGCACTTCTCTTCCCGTTTTTCTGCAAAGGGCGGGACACATGGATACAGAAGCGCGCCATGGCAAAGCCCGCGACATCAACCAATTCAAGCCGGACGCTTCAGGATAAAAAGGCTCGCGGCCTTGTCACCTCGTATCTCTGCGCAGCGCAAGCGCCGCGCAGAGCAGCGCCACCAGAATCAGCAGCACCGAGCTCTCAAGCAGCAGATAATCGAGGGTCGCGGGGGTCGGGCCCGCGGTTCGCAGCAGGCCGAGATCCTCCACAAAGATATGATAGAGCAGCGGCAGGCCGAAAATCAGGATCAGGGGAACCGGCGTTGGGATCATCCCCCACACCGTCAACGTATAAAGCGACGCGACGCCGAGATAGAGCAGCAGGCAGAGCGCGCGGTGCACCGGCGTAAAGCCGCCCGCCTTCAGCGCGAAAAAAACGCAACCCATCAGCACCGGCAAAGCGGTGAGCTTTAACTGCCGCCCTGTCCTGCCCCCACCCAACGCGCAAAACAGCGCGCACGCCGCAAGCGGCAGCAGAATCTGCGCCGCGACAAACGCGGGCTCGTATTCGCCGATAGGGTGAACTATAAAATAGTAATAAGCACGCACCAGCGCCGACGCCGCCATCAGGCAAACGGACGCCCGTCTCGTCCCGCAGCGCAGCCCGGTTGTATAAACGATTCGCATAAAGCACCTCTTTTTGCGGCGATCCCCCAAAACAGAGCGGCCATTGTCCACCACCGGCAGCGCGTCGCTGAGAGCGACGCCGCAGCTTTTGCCCCTGCGAAGCACAGGTGGCTCTTCTTCGCGTCCTGCGGGCGCCCGGCCTTCTCTCGCTGCCGTCTTTCTCCGCGCGCAGAAATCTCCGGGCGCAATGCGCCGAACTCCCTGCGCCAAGCGGGTCATTTTCCTTTGCCGCACCGCGCCCGACAACTCCTGCTTTTGCCGAAGCTATTATAGCAAAATACGCCCGGCGCGACAAGACGGGCGATTTCTGAAAAAGCAAGCCTGTTCTCTTTTTTCCGCGTGTATACGCCGTTTTTAAGGGCTCAATACCTGCTCGTCCCCGTGGTCCGCGGTCTTGCGCGCCGCAAAACGCACCGGCGCGATAAAGGCGCCGGCTGCGTCTGCGAAGCAGAGCTATGTCGCGCAAAAGATGCAGCTAAAAGACCAAATCCGAACAAAAGACCGGGCTTTAGCGGCGGTTCCATAAGAAAACGAAGCGGCACCATCTGACGCAAAAAGCGCAGCTGCGGCGTTCGGCCCTATGCCCTGAACGCCCTTGACCTTTTATCCCGAAAAGTCCGTCCTTGACTTTTCGGGAAGAGGAGGAGCCGCGGAGCGGACGAGAATGCGCAGCTTGCCTGCGCGTTTGAGGGAGCGGTGCGCGCGACGACGAGCCGCTCTGCTTCG